>JAZNHY010000316.1:0-1839 GCA_045577235.1 Lachnospiraceae bacterium | reverse complement strand
GTTTTCTGTGTTTCTTTTCTGGCATTATTTGATTTCGCCGTTAATCTGATCCAGTGCCTGCATGATGGTTTCGGCCTTGCCCTCCTGCATTAAGCCGATCATTTTATCGATCCGCTCTTCACTCATATTCTTCTTGCCCAGGAAGACGCCATAAGAATTGGAGATCTCTTCGCCCAGGCTGACAACTTCTGCTTTTTGTTCATTCAGGCCATTCTCCATCTCTGACAGTTCTGCTTCCATCTGCTCGATGACAGGAATGTTTTCTTTTTCAATCTCATCTTTGATGGAAAGGGATGTTTCCTCATCAAAGACTTTCAGTGCCTCATCACGCTCTGTGATCTTGCTTTCCAGGGAACTCTGGAATTCACTGATCTGGGCGTCATATTCCTCCAGACCGTACAGAGATTCATCTTTATCTGTCTTGATGCCATGCTGGATCTTTTTGATCTCTTTGTTGTTCTTTTCAATCTGATCCATATTCAGACGGCCTTGTTCAATTGCCGCTCCTCTGCCTTTTCCTCTGGTTGTTGCAAAGATTACAAAGTAAATAGCAGCAAAGAAAATAACGATTGCCATGTAAACCAGGATCTTTAAAATCAACTGGTCTGATTTGATCAGCAGGCAGATGATGTTCGGGATCAGGCCCAGGGTCACAATAACCGTAATGATAAAGAAGATGAAATTCTTTCCAGTCTTTGGAGCAAACAGGGAATAATAGAATTCCGTGTTGCAGAATGCCGGCACTTTGTTTGCCCGGAATAATTCTGCATTGGCTTTCTTAAAACCTTCGTTCTGTGCGACCAGATCAGCCGTTTCATTTTTCATTCTTTCGCTGACAGCGCTGGCCTTTGCGTCTTTTCTTCTTTTTTCAGCTTCCTTCAGTTCTTTTGCTACTGCATCGACCTGCTCATCATGCTGTTTTTTCAGCTCTGCTCTGCGTTCCTTGGTCGCGGTAGCAATCTTGTCCGTCATGTACTTTTTCTGGTTTTCCAGATCTTTCTGTTTTGCTTTCAGCTCAGCCTCTGCTGCGTTAAAAGCTTCCTGTTTTCCGCTTTCTTCCCGGAGTTTTTCTTTGACCTTTTCCAGGTTTTCAATTCCGCCTTCTAAAAACGTATTATCCATAACTTCCTCCTTTATATTTCTGAGAAGACTTTTCCAATACTATCATTTATGATCAGGTCCGCAATCCTATCCCTTGGTGTTGAGCTTTTGTTGATCAGGACCAGCTTATTACCTCTGTAATAATCGATCAGGCCGGCTGCCGGATAAACGACCAGGCTTGTGCCGCCGATGATCAGAACGTCTGCACGGGAGATCGCTGCTACGGCGCCCTCGATCACTTCCTGATCCAGGCCTTCCTCATACAACACTACGTCCGGCTTGATCATGCCTCCGCAGGCATCGCAGTGCGGAACGCCCTCTGCTGCTGCCATATATTCCGGCCCGAAGAACTTTCCGCATTTCATGCAGTAATTCCGGTGCACGCTTCCATGCAGTTCATAAACCACTTTGCTGCCGGCAGCCTGATGCAGTCCGTCGATATTCTGCGTCACAACGGCTTTCAGCTTTCCTTTTTCTTCCAGTTCCGCCAACTTTAAATGTGCAGCATTTGGCTTTGCGTCCAGAAGAAGCATCTTGTTTTTATAAAACCGGTAAAACTCTTCCGGGTTCCGCATGAAAAAGGTATGGCTCAGGATCGTTTCCGGCGGATAATCATATTCCTGATTATATAATCCGTCCACGCTCCTGAAATCCGGGATGTTGCTTTCGGTGGAAACACCGGCACCGCCGAAGAATACGATGTTGTCGCTCTGATCCACCCATTCTTTCAGTTTCAGA
>JAZNHY010000315.1:0-2634 GCA_045577235.1 Lachnospiraceae bacterium | reverse complement strand
CAGCGATTGCATCGCGTATTCAACCAGGCAGTGATAATCTTTCTTATGTCCCAACACACGCAGAAGTTCCTTCGTTATATCCACAAAAACCTGATTATAATGGGCTGTAAAAGGAATGACCCAGGAGCCCAGATCCGCTTCCCCAAGTTCGAAGATCCTTCCTCTGTACAGTTCAAACGCCTGTTTTAAAAGAAGCAGCCTTTTCTCCTGATCCGCAATGGATAAAGCCTGCTTATATCTGAATTCTTCACTTAAGTTACACTAAATACTCCCAGATACCTGTTCAAGCACCCAGAAACACCATCATTTCATGAAGACTTTTGCCACTGCGCTTGTAAGCATCAATAATCTGTTTGGCTTCATAGTCCTGCTTTTCTTTCTGCAAGGCAAGCAGTTTTTCAGCGAGGACATCCTGCTTCTTCTGGAGTTTGGTTAATTCGGATTCTATTTTAGCGATTTCCTTTTCAATCGTAGTAAGCGATTTCGTTCTGGCCATCTTCCTCATCCTCCCTGGCATCAACTTTCAGCAGTGATTGATTGTTTGCAAGCAAATTACCGATCTGAACGGCAGTCTTTCGTATATCCATGTCATCCAGACCGAATGCACTGAGTATGGTCTTCTGTCGCCGGGTAACCGCATGATCCAGACGGTATCGCCCACTACTGCTTCGTTTGACCATTTCGATCTTTTCCAGTTCCCGTAACGCTGCAGGCACTGTCATGTAATTCGGATTAGTTTCGAGTTTGAGTATGGTTTCTTTCAGCAGATTGTAAATCCTGTTACGGACAATCAATGCGACGAATTCAACGAATGTCTTAGCGGAATGCGTCTCAGAACTGTGCGCGCGGTTACTCTTTGAGCCAAGAAATGTCTTATCTGCACGGAACAGCTTTTCGGACATATCACGGCCTTTGTATTGAATGAGGGCCTGCGCGGCTGTCATCTTTTCAGATGTGACAATGCAGAAGTATCCACAGAGTTCCAACTCCCTCTGTACAATATCGGAACGCTCTTTGACAGAATACAACTGGCCTTTGCTGTTATAGCGTAAATCAAAATAATCATGGTAGGTCTTACCGAACCTGGTATCGTGGCCTATGTGCTTTTCAAGGTACTGCCTGTATTTCTCAATCCGCTGCTCAAGCTGTTCGCGTTCAGCTGCCTGTTTAGAAGGGTTAAAATAAATATGGAACCAACGGACCAGGGCGTCATCTTCGTACAGGACCGCCTCAACAGTTTTACCGTACACTTTGTAGGAACGGATGACACATTCCCGGTTCGTTTCGAAGGTATTCCGGTTCTCATGGACAATGGACGAAACCAGTGCCTTACAGCCTTTCACCATGATGATGAATGCATAACCATTCTCATCCATATACTGAATGTTCTCTTTACTGAAATATCCGCGGTCAAGGACAAATCCTATGTTCTTGTAGCCATAGTCCTTTACCTTATCGACCATGTAGACAAACTGGGACACATCCGTGATTGATCCAGGATACTCCTCATAAAAGAGTGGTACCCGGTTGGTCTTGTCAAAAGCGATTGCAACGTTGAATACCGGAAGCCCCCTGTCATCCTTGGGTTTACCGAATTCGACCAGGTCAATATCTCCGGCCTGACTGTTCTTATTGGTAGAATCGTAAGAAAGATAAATACGCTGCCTGTGGTCGCGTTTCGCGTTCCAGTCCTCCTGAAATCCAATGATCTGTTCCTTACTGATTGAATGGAGGAACCGGCTTACGCTCGCATCACTGAAGATACGCATTCCTTCCGAGAACAGTGGATGAGAAAAAGCGAAATCCGGATAATACTGTCCGGCATTCTCTTCGTCAACGATCAGATAAGCCACCAGATCGAGGAAGAGACCACATTTCTGTCCGAAATACTTACTGAGCATCTGAGGAAGATGATACTCCTCAAAGACTTTATTGATGATCGTGTATGAGCCAATCCTCAGGCAGCAACTCCGGTATGCTTCAGGAAGCTCTTCAGGCATAGTAGCGTCTGGAAAGAATTCCGCATACTTCTCATTAGGGTACATATATCCTGGCCGGTCGATGACAACTTTGCCAATGATGGTACGCTGCGGAATAGCATATCGTTTGTCTGGTTTATATTTCTGTCCATATTGGTACAGAATGTAGGTTGAAGATCCCTTTCGTTTCGTGATAATTTTTCCTTTGATCACAGGGATCTTTACTGCAAAATCATAATACATAACCATCTCCATATTTAGTGCAACCGTTACACTAAATATATCATGAATTTGCAGTTTTGTCAAGCTGAAAAGATTGAAATTCCAATAGTTATAGCTGTTATTTCAATTCCATGCATGATTTAGTGGAACCAAACTGAAGAATTCAGATTTAAATATGGTTGTCCCGTCATTATTGGTACTAATCGGGCCGACTGACCAGTCTTGCGTGAGCTCGATTGTCTTCTCCTCCTCCCCTTCGGTGTATTGGACGAGAATCTTTTCCAAAGTGCCAGCAGAATATCTATAGTTTAATTGGACATACGTTCCCGTTCCGGCTTCTTCCGGAAGGTCGGCAAACTCCACCACGCCGCCCAGGGATGCCTGGTCCACCGTGATGCTGTGTCTGTTCACCCACTGGGCGTACAGGTCGACA
>JAZNHY010000314.1:0-6480 GCA_045577235.1 Lachnospiraceae bacterium | reverse complement strand
CGGAAAAGGCAAAGTAAATTTCATAAAAAGAATCAGGTGATTACAATAATAAAGATTATTACTTGATAAACTCTTAACAGTGCTTGACAGGGGCTCTTATTCCATGAGATAACGTCTGCAGAGCGTTTTGCATCAAATTGTTTTGACTGGAAAGGAGCTTTATGGATATCGCAGGTATCCTGTCTCTGATCGGTGGTATTGCCTTATTTCTCTTTGGCATGTCCGTCATGGGAGACTCCCTGAAAAAAGTCGCCGGCAGTAAAATGGAGGTCATCCTCTATAAACTGTCCGGAAATACCATAAAAGGCGTTGCACTCGGAACAGGTGTAACGGCTATTGTTCAGTCTTCCTCTGCCGTCTCCGTCATGGTTGTTGGTTTTGTCAATGCTGGGATGATGAAGGTTAAGCAGGGCATCAGCGTCGTTCTTGGTGCCATTCTTGGAACCAGTATCACAGGCTGGATCCTCTGTCTCAACAGTCTGAGCGGGGGCAAGTCCAGTGCGTTATCTCTTTTGAGCACAGAAGTGCTTACCGGAGTCGTGGCGCTGATCGGTATTATTCTCTGGATGTTCGTTAAAAAAACCACTTATAAAAACGTCGGCGGGATCCTGCTGGGCTTTGCGGTCCTGATGTTTGGCATGAGCATGATGTCCGGGGCAATCGAACCGTTGCGGGAAGATCCAACCTTTATCCGTATGCTGACCAGCTTTACGAATCCGGCCATGGGTGTTCTTGTCGGCCTTATCGTGACAGCGGTCATCCAAAGTGCAAGTGCGGCAGTTGGTATCCTGCAGGCATTAGCAGTCACAGGGGCGGTGGAGTTTGACATGGCTTTCCCTATCATCATGGGTATTGGAATCGGTGCAGCTGTTCCGGTCATGCTGAGCGCACTGGGGACCAGCGCAAACGGAAAGCGGACCGCATTTGTATATCTGGTCATCGATGTGTTAGGAGCGATCCTTTGCGGCGTGATCTTTTACGTTCTGAATGCGATCTTCCACTTTGAACTGATGACCACTTCCATGACGATGGTTTCGATCGCACTTACCAATACACTGTATCGACTGGCGGTCGTCCTTCTTTTAGCGCCCGCTGTCGGCCTGCTGGAAAAACTGGTTTGTGCCATGTTCCCGGAAGGGAAGGATGCAGCAGAAGAGCAGGCGGATATGGACCGGCTTGAACCGCGGTTTCTGGCACACCCGGCGCTTTCGATTGAGCAAAGTAAGCTGGTGATCAATTCCATGGCGGATAAGGCGCTGGAAAGCATTAACTGTGCGATCCGGGCTCGCAGGGATTTCAGTAAAGACAAGGTTAAGCGGGTTGATGATCTGGAAGAAGTGCTGGACCGCTATGAGGATAAGCTGGGGGCCTATCTGTCTAAGATCACAACTGCCAACCTGACGGAAGAACAGTCGCTAGAAGTTGGAAAGTATCTGACGGTGCTTTCTGATTTTGAACGGATATCGGATCATGCGAAAAACATCGGAGAAGCAGCGACCGAACTGAATGAGAAAAAACTGAAGTTTTCTGAGACAGCAGAAAGAGAACTGGAAGTTCTGGAAGGTGCAGTACAGGAGATTGCAACTCTTACGATAGAAGCTTTTCTGAATAATGATTTTGGAGAGGCCAAGAAAGTGGATCCTTTGGAGGAAGTGATCGACGATCTTTGCGATATATTGAAATCAAGACATATCGAGCGTGTCAGCCGGCAGGAGTGCACGCTGGAAAACGGATTTGTGTTCAATGACCTTCTTACGGATTATGAGAGGATTGCGGACCATTGCAGCAATGTTGCGCTCGATCTGGTGGAAGAAGGGGAAGAACTGTTCCACGAACACGAATATCATCGGAACGTGGATTATCGACAGGATCCTGTCTATCTGGAATACTTCGATGCTTATAAAGAAAAATATGAGATGAAGCTGTAACGTATCTTTTGTATTGAAAAAGTACCGGAGTTGTCTGCATTTCTGCGGCAACTCCGTTTTTATTTGTGCTAAAATCTTTATTTAGAGTTTGCATTTTTAAAACATCAAATGAAAGAAGAAGGAAAATGAATAACAGCTCTCGTTTCACAAAAGCAACCTGGCAGATCATGGAACAGCTTCTGGAGGTGGACAGCCTCGACGAAGCGCTCTCGGGGTGTATTGAGATCATTATTAAGATCCTGCACAGCGAAGCAGGTGTTTTATGGTTTTTGGATCAAAAGACGGGAAGATTATTTCCGGCTTTCTTTACCGGCCCGAAAGATATCACCGGCGTCAGCATAGCCTGCGACGAAGGGGTGGAAGGGTTTGTGTTTTCCAATAACCAGTCTGTCAGGATCGAGGATGCGGAAAATGATCCGCGGTTTGAAGGAACAGTATTTGACGGACCGGACTTTATCACAAAAACTATGCTCTGCGTACCGCTTAACAACCTTCACAATACCGTGGGCTGCGTACAGATCATAAACAAGCTTGATGGCAGCCTGTATGATGAAGAAGAGCTGCAGCTTTGTGAAAGAATGGCAGCACTTGCCGCCATGACGATAGAGGAAAAAGGACTCTATGTCGATACCGGAGAAGAAAAGAAAGTGCTGATCTCCTTGAAGAATGTCATTAAAGAATTCCCTTCCGGAGAAGGTATCTCCCGTGTTTTAAAGGGCATCGATCTGGATATTTATGAAAATGAATTTGTCGTTGTTCTGGGAGAATCCGGCTGCGGTAAATCCACAATGATGAATATCATCGGCGGAATGGATTATCTGACGGAAGGAACGCTGCTGATAGAAGGCAAAGACTACTCTCATCCGACGGATGATGAGCAGACGATGTTCCGCAGACAGTATGTGGGATTTATCTTTCAGGCTTATAATCTGATGCCGAATCTGAGTGCATTAGAAAATGTGGAATTCATTGCAGAACTTGTGGAAGACCCAATGTCATCGTTGGAGGCGTTGGAAAAAGTCGGGCTTGCTGCCAAAGCGGGTAATTTCCCTGCACAGATGTCCGGCGGACAGCAGCAGAGAGTGGCAATTGCCAGAGCGCTGGTAAAAAGACCACGGGTCATTCTGGCAGATGAACCGACGGCAGCATTGGATTTTGTAACAGGACAGGAAGTCCTGAAAGTGATTGAAGATATCGTTAAGAACCAGGGTACGACGGTTGTCATGGTCACACATAATGCGGAAATCGCAAAAATGGCAAACAGAGTGGTAAAACTGCGTTCCGGTAAAATTGCAAGCATCAAATGGAATCTGCATCCGGTCTCAGCAGAAGAGCTTTCCTGGTAAGACATGAAGAAGACGCAATTAAAAGACACAATTCGAAATATCCGGAAAGAAGCTATTTCCTTCCTTTCCATTGTCATCATAGCGCTGCTGGCTGTGACGTCCTTTTTGGGCATTCATTTTGCTTCCGCTGCGCTCAGAGGGGCCGGCGATTCTTTCTACCGGCAGAAACATTTCCGCGACATAGAGATCACTTCCACTATGCTTTTGAGTGCGGAGGACATGAAAGCGTTCGAAAACGCAGAAGGGGTAGAGCAGGTAGAAGGCGTTTACTTTGTTTCGGGCAACATTGAGCAGACGGAAAGCAAGACCGGTGTCAGTGTTGTTTCTCTGACAGAAAAAATCAATACGGTAGAGTTGTGTGAGGGCAGACTGCCACAGAATAACACCGAGTGTGTTTTAGAGAAAGAACTGATGCAGTCACTTGGTCTCTCTGTGGGAGATCGGATCAAAGTGACAGATTCCGCCGGGCAGGTCCTTTCCTATTTGCTTGGAAGCGATTTTCAGGTCACAGGAAGTGTGATCCATGCTGATCATTTTGTTAAGAAAACCTATGTCCCGGGCGACAGATATGTGTTAGTCAATAAAGATGCTTTTGACCAGGAAAAACTGGATGGCTGTTTTATGAAAGCAGTGATCAAAGCCGAGGGAGCAGATGCTTTCTCTGTGTTCAGCAAAAAATATGATCAGATCATCGCTGCATTGAAGGAAAGACTTGCGCCGTTAAATGAAAAATTGGCGAAAGAACGTGAGGAAAGCGTTCGCAGCAGCATGCAGGCAAAGATCGACGAGGGAGAGCAAAAGCTGAAGGACGGCCGGGATAAACTGGACGAGAGCAAAGAGCTGCTGGAAACAACCGAGCAAAAAATTAAAGACGGTGAAAATGAACTCGTTTCCCTGAAAGCGCAGTTGGACGAAGGCTGGGGACTTCTGCAGATGGCAGAGGGCGAAGCGGCCAAATATGTCGGGCAGCTGCAGGAAGCAAAAGGAAAAATAGATGCTGCCAAAGCCCAGCTGGATGAAGGCAAGGCAAAGCTTGACGAAAGCAAAAAACTTCTGGACGAAGGAAAAGCCAAGTTGGATGAGGCTAATGAGCAGCTTACAACTACTTATAATGAAGCAGAGGCAAAAAAAGAAACGATCCGTAATATCCTGATCGATGCGGTTACGGTTGTTGTTGGAAAAGAAAAGACGGATAAGATCAACTGGGCACCAACAGCCTATGTCAGTGATGCGAACGACCCAAATCTTACGATCGGTACGTTTTCGGTGTTGACAGATTTCACGATCGATCTGACGGTCCCGTTCAGAGAGCGGGTTGAAACGGCTGTCCGGAAGGCACTGCAGTTTATTGAGGAAGAAGATCGATATGAAGAAGTGATCACCGAGATAGAGAGCAGAGAAGGATTTATCCAGATCGATGAGGCTTATGATCAGATCATAGACAAACTGCAGCAATGGAACGATGCACACGCGCAGTATATCACCGGAAGGAACACATATCTGGAGAAACTGGGTGAATACGAGGCAGGATATGCGAAGTACCAGGATGCGCTTGCACAGTATAACGATGGTGTTGCGCAGTATGATGCCGGCTGGGCAAAGTATTATGAGGGCCGTGCACTGCTGGATCAGAAAACACAGGAGTATTATACAGGACTTGCTGCTTATAATGACGGCATTGTAAAACTGGAAGAAGCAAAGAAAGAGCTGGAAGAGGGTAAGATCAAATACGCCGAGGGTGAAGATGAATATAAGAATGGCGAAGCAGAACTGAATGATGCAAAAAAACTGCTGGCAGAGTTGAAAGCATGCCATTTCGTCATGTTAGATAAAAATGGTAACAGCAGCCTTATCCACGTTGATGAATCTGCGGATAATATAGGTAAAGTCGGGATCACATTTGCATTTATCTTTATCCTGGTTGGAGCGTTGGTGATCTATGTTACTCTGGGACGTATTATCGGAGAACAGAGAACGCTTGTCGGTGCACAGAAGGCACTGGGCTTTTTCAGCCGGGAAGTTCTGATGAAATATCTTTTATTTGGAACGACCGCTACTTTAATTGGTATGCTGGCAGGAACGGCAATCGGATATACCCTGATCCAGCATATCATTCTTCGTGTTTATAAGAATTTTTATATTGTAGATTCTATTCCGCACACCTTCCGGCCAGTACTTTTTGCAGTTGTGATTGGCTGCGGTGTACTTCTTTCTGCAGCGGCGGTTATTTGGGCATGCCATCATCTCCTCAGAGAGACCGCGCGCGAGCTGATGCAGTACGAATTGCCAAAAGGAAAGAAAAAAGCCTCTGAAAAATCACACGGTAAAAAATCGAGCCTTTATTCCCGTCTGATCTTCCGGAATATCGCAACGGATTGGCGGCGGGTGCTGATCACGACGATCAGTATCGCGGGCTGCTGCATTCTTCTGGTCATCGGTTTCCATATGCGTTTCAGTATCAATAAAACGCTGGATATCCAGTTTGGAGAGAAGATGATATATGAACAGGAGATCCGTTTTGATTCGCATGTGTCAGCGGATGCAGAAAAAGAGATCAAGGCGGCCCTGACGAAGCAGGGCATATCAGCGGCTGCACTTTCAACCGGAAACTATGGATATGGTGCTGATGGAGAGATGCTCCTGACAAAAATATACTGCGGGGAACCAGAATCGATCCGTGCAGGCTACCGGCTGGAACCGGCAAATCCAAAGGAGACGCTTTCTTTCGGAGACCATGGCGTTCTGGTTTCTGAAAAAATAGCGAAGATGCACGGATTTCAGCTGGGTCAAATGATTACT
Organism: Lachnospiraceae bacterium; assembly: GCA_045577235.1. GTDB lineage: Bacteria > Bacillota > Clostridia > Lachnospirales > Lachnospiraceae > RGIG5612. The sequence continues at coordinate 407 of JAZNHY010000314.1, read as the reverse complement.
CTGTATGATGCTGATCTGACCCCTCACCAGGTAGAAATCACAGGTATATATGATAACTATCTTGGAAACTATTTCTTTATGTCGAGAGAAGCTTTCCGGAATGTTTTCGAAAGAGAAGAGGTCAATAACATCCTGTGGATATCATCCAACCTGGATAAAGGGGCACTCGGGAAAATACTGGATGGGATCAAAGGCTACAGCGGTATATCTGTGAAAGCAGATGTAAAAAGAACATTTACATCCATGACAAAAGTTCTTACGATCATTACCTTAGTGCTGATCGTTGCGGCGGGGATGATGGCATACTTTGTCCTTCTGAACCTGGTGAATATGTACCTGAACCGGAAAAAGAGGGAACTGGTGGTTATGCGTATCAACGGTTTTACCACAAAAGAAGTGCTTCGTTA
>JAZNHY010000313.1:0-6883 GCA_045577235.1 Lachnospiraceae bacterium | reverse complement strand
CTTCCAGATCAGCTGGTAGAGACGGAAATTATCACGGTCCAGTTTTGTCTTCAGCATATCCGGCACAACAGTAATGTCCGTCGGGCGGATAGCTTCATGCGCATCCTGCACCTTACTGCCGGATTTTCCCTGTGCACTGGCATAGCTGACATATTCTTTGCCGTAGGTTTCTCCAATGTAATCCTTAGCTGCTGCCAATGCCTCATCGGAAACACGGACAGAATCGGTACGCAGGTAAGTAATATATCCGCTTTCATACAGCTGCTGTGCGATCCGCATTGTCTTCTGCGTGGAGAAGTTCAGTGCTTTGGATGCCTCCTGCTGCAATGTAGATGTTACGAACGGAAGAGGCGCTTTCTTTTCACGAGGAGTATGCTTGATATCCTCGATCACCATCTCGTTTCCGTCCAGATGCGCCATGATCTGATCCAGTTCCTGTTTGTTATGGATATCGATCTTGCCGTTATGATCTCCAAAGAAACGGGCAACGATCGGTTTCTTCTCTCCATGAATATGGACCAGTGCATCCAGCAGCCAGTATTCTTCCGGGATAAACCGGTCGATCTCTTCGTCACGGTCACAGATCATACGCAGAGCAACTGACTGCACACGGCCTGCAGACAGACCTCTTTTCACTTTTTCCCACAAGATCGGGCTGATGCCGTATCCGACCAGACGGTCTAATGCTCTTCTCGCCTGCTGTGCATCCACCAGATTCATATCGATCTCTCTGGAATTCTTTAATGATGCAGCCACCGCAGATTTTGTAATTTCATTAAACGTGATACGGGCCTGTTTCTTTTCATCCAGCCCCAAGGCTTTGGCCAGATGCCAGCTGATAGCCTCTCCCTCACGATCAGGGTCGGTTGCCAGGTAGACTTTTTTAGCTTCCTTCGCCAGACGCTTCAGCTCAGCTACCGTATCCCCTTTTCCTCTTATAGTAATATATTTCGGCTCATAATCATTTTCTACATCAATGCCTAAAGAGCTCTTAGGGAGATCCCTGATATGGCCTTTGGAAGCAACAACATCATAGCTGCTGCCAAGGTATTTTTTCACCGTTTTTACTTTGGCCGGGGACTCCACGATCACTAAATTCTTTGCCATAGATAAAATCCTCTCATGCAAACATTTTCTTACAAGTTAAACTAAATAACACTAATGTCCCCTTCCTGTCAACCGAATTTATTTTTTCAGGTTTTTACATAATATCCCGGAGAAACCTCTTTTGCTAACCCTTCCAATACAAAAAACGTGATCAGAAACGCTGCTCTTTCCGCCTTGATCTGCGCTTTTTGTGCTATCTCTTCCAGACTTTTAGCATCCCAGTCAAGGGCTTCATATAACTGATCTATTTCCGGATCGGAAACCCCTGTTTTTTGCTTCTGCTGTTCCCTTTGATCCTCTGCAGTTTTCCCGTTTTGATTTCCTGTAAGAAGGGAAAGTACCTCTTCCGGGGTCGTAAGCATCCCAGCACCTTCCCGGATCAGGAGATTGCAGCTTTCACTCAAGGGATCCGTCACCCGTCCCGGCAGCGCATAAACATCCTTTCCCATATCCAGTGCAAATCCCACGGTCGAAAGCGTACCGCTCTGTTTTCTTGCCTCCATGACCAGAAGCAGATCACTAAGGGCTGCGATCAGGCGGTTCCTGTGCGGGAACTGCCAGGCAAGGGATGGCGTTCCAGGGGGATATTCGCTCAGGATCCCCCCGCCTTTCATCAGGATCTCATAATAAAGATCTGTATTCTCTTTTGGATAGATCACATCTACCCCGCCGCCTAAGACCACAAACGTCTTTCCTCCGGCAGAAATCGCACTTCTGGAACATATGGCATCGATCCCCAGCGCCATGCCGCTGATGATCTGCACCTTCCCCCTTGCCAGGATCGCTGCAAACTTTTCGGACATGGACCTTCCATAGGCAGAACATGCTCTTGCCCCTACCATACCGCAGGTTGGTCCCTCCGAGGGAACCTCACCTTTCACATAAATGCCATATGGCGCATCCTTCAGGATCAGAAGACGCTTTGGATAATCCGGGGTCTCTCTGCTTAAAAACCGGATCCCCCGTTTCTCATTTAGCTCCATAAGACGGCGGATTTCATCAGTCCCGGTCCTCTTCCGGAGTTCTTCTGCCTGCTCATGACTGATCACACTCTGCCCGTTCGTCCGTTTGCTGCCTTCAGCCAGCTCAGAAAGATACCGGTTTTTGTTTTTTCCATATAAGTTGCTGATATCCTCAACCGTTTTCAGGATCCTCTCAATATCAGTCCGGTAGATTCCCTTGCAGCTGCATAGGCCAAACCACATTTCTTCTCTTGTCATCATAATCTCTCCACAAAGGCGTTCCTGTAAGTGAGCGCCTCCATAATATGTTCCTTCTGTATCTGCTCCATGCCGGAAAGATCGGCGATCGTTCTGGCTACTTTTAATGTCTTGTTATACCCGCGGGCCGTCATATTGTAGGTCTGGTAAGCCTTATCCAGAAGCGCTTCTGCCTCCCGGTCCAGCTGGCAGTATTGTCTGATCTCCTTCGGTCCCATCTGGGAATTAAAAAGGATCCCATCCCCCAAAAAGCGCTCCTGCTGCTTTTTCTGTGCCAGGATGATCTGCCTTCTCATCTCTTCCGATGTCATTGGCCGGCCATCACTTTTCAGGTCCTTAATATCCACCTTCTTTGTCCCGATACAGACATCGATCCGGTCCAGGATGGGCCCTTTGATCTTGCCAAAATACCGGCGCACATCTGCTTCCGTACAGCAGCAGAGATTCCGGTCCGGATAATACCCGCACTTACAAGGGTTCATTGCCATGACCAGCATAAAATCAGCCGGGAAAACAGTCTGTACAGATGACCTGGTGATCACCATCTGCTTTGTCTCCAGAGGGGTCCGCAATGTCTCCAAAGTCTCCTGCTTAAACTCGGCTGCTTCATCCAGAAATAGAACACCTTTATGCGCCAGCGATATCTCACCCGGACGCGGGATCAAATACCCTCCGGCCAGAGCGGCAGATGTGATCGTATGATGCGGTGCGCGGAACGGACGGTTCGTCATCAAAGGCCCCTCTCCTAAAAGACCTGCCACGGAATAAATACGGGATAATTCCATACACTCTTCCAAAGTCAGCGGGTTTTGGATCGTTGGGATCCGTGCTGCCATCATACTTTTCCCGGACCCTGGCGGTCCTACATACAAAAGATGATGAAACCCGGCCACAGCTACCATGGTTGCGCGCTTAGCGACTTCCTGTCCCTTCACTTCACCAAAATCCACCGGATAAGCATCCTTTCCTTCCGTCAGAACATGATCCAGATCCGCACTTTTCACATAATCTTTCTGCGGGTCTGCGATCCTTTGCAGAAGATTCTTCAGATCGTTTGCCCCGTATACACCAAGACCCGGTACCACCGCTCCTTCTTTCAGGTTTTGCTCTGGAACGATCAGCTCTTTCAGTCCTTTCTCTTTCGCCAGGAATGCGACCGGAAGGACACCTCGAACCGGATTGATCTTTCCGTCCAGACTCAGCTCTCCCAAAATCATGGCGTCTCTCAGATGAGCCGGATTCAGGATCCCCAAAGCCCCTAAAATAGCCAATGCGATAGGAAGATCAAATCCGGACCCGCTTTTCCTGAGATTCGCCGGAGAGAGATTGATCGTGATCTTGCGGGGCGGCAGGTCGATCCCTGTATTAGAGATCGCCCGCAGCACCCTCTCTTTTGCTTCCTTCACTTCTGAAGAGGGAAGGCCTACCATGTAAAATCCCGGCAGTCCGCCGCTGACATCTGCCTCCACGCAGATGCGTCTGGCTTCAATGCCAAGGATATCCGCACAAAAAACTCTGCAGAACATCACTGATTCCTTTTCTTTTTTCTTTACGGAAAGCCCCCGCGAACGCAGGGTCAAAGACTTTCGTAGGAGGAAGATATCATACGGAAAAACCGAAGTCAACGGAATGGAGACATATTCCAAAGATTTAACACTTTTGAAAAAACTGTTTAACCAAAATATAAAAAACTGGCAAAAAATACGTTCACAACTTTATCATTTTTATATTGTAGACTTTTTGCCATCAGTCATGTAAAATAACGTGAATTATGTTTATAAAAAGGAGACAGAAAATTGAGTCAGAATCGCGGTAAAACCAGAAGCGGAAAAAAAGGACTTCCTCTCATTTTAAAAATCGTGATCACGTTCTTTATCACCATTGCCTTTGTTGTAGTGGCCATCTTAGGTGTGATCTTTGTATTGGAGAAAGGCCCTTCAGAATCCGCAAAAGTACTTTTTGTAAAATCCTGTGATGAGACCAGTGCTATGAAATGGATCCCTCACATCTTCCTGAAGGATGCAGAAGTGGAAAAGATCTTAAGCACTTCTGATATGGCAACGGTCGAGGAGGGTGTCGTAACCGACTCCGATCAGATCAATGTCAACAACAGCCCTTCCCAGGAAATTGAGATCCTCGATGTAGTCGGCGGCTCATATAAGGGAAAACTGATGATCGTTCATGACCCAGCCAGAGTCTTCCTCGGAACGGTTGAAAGCTTTGGCGAGTTCCAGGGAACGGTCGTTTCAGAAATCGCAGACCGTTACGATGGTGTCGTCGGAGGCGTCAACGGCGGTGACTTCCTGGATATGGGAAGCTATTCCTACACTGCCCTTCCTCTGGGATGTATCATCTCCAGCGGCTACAATCCGGACGGCGAGGTCGTCTATGAAGATAACGGATACGATGCAAGTTATCATATCGCCGGATTTACCAAAGACAATAAGTTCTTCATGGGCAATATCACACTGAATGAAGCAATCAATACTTACGGCATTCGTGACTGTGTCTATACCGCACATAACACCGGTCCTTTCCTGGTCATGAACGGAGAAGCCCTGATCAACGAAGTTCCGGACTCTGCTACTTATGGCGGCGGCAAGAACCCGCGTACAGCAATCGGTCAGCGTGCAGATGGTTCCGTCCTGCTCCTGGTCGTAGATGGTCGTCAGGCAGACTCCCTGGGTGCAACATTCAAAGATCTGGCCTACATCATGCTGGAGTACGGTGCAGTCAATGCATGTGCAATGGACGGCGGTACCTCCTCACAGATGGTCTACAACGGAGAGATTTTAAATCACCCGTACTCCCCGACCGGCCCACGTAAATGTCCGACCGCATGGTTAGTAAGATAATTGGCAAATCAGTCTGAAAATACAAATAAAACAAATTAGGAAAGACAAATGGATAGAGAAAACGATTTATTAGAACAATCTGTAAATACAAGAAAGGAAGGCGCACAGGCTGCATCCTCTGCAGAACGCCGTGTCCGTCAGGTACGTCCGCGTACACCGGGAGAAGCTCCGGCACGTCCGGCGGGGAGCGCTTCTGCACGCCCATCGCAAAGCAGTGCTGCCCGTCCGGTCAGAACATCCGCAGGAGAACGCCCTGCAAGAACATCCACATCTGATCGTCCGGTCCGTTCTGCCGCACAGGCAAATACCACTGCTCCAAGAAGGACAGCCGCTGCAACGCCTAGAACAGCAAATCCTGCTCAGGTACAGGGAAGAACGCCAACGCAGGCAGCGCCTCGTAAAGTCAGACCAGAGGATGGTACCGTCCGTTCTGCTGCTCCAAAACAGGCCGAGCCGCGTCAGGCATCTCCTCGTCAGGTCACTCCGCGTCAGGCATCCGGAAGAGCCGCTTCTTCCCGTCAGTCTGTACGCACTGCTGTAGATGGAGGCGGAAGAGGCGGTTATACCCGCACTTCTTCACAGTCATCCGCACGCGGCGATAGAAGGAAAAAAGGCGGATTCAAGAAATTTATCCTGATCTACAGTGCTGCCCTGGCCGTGATCCTGATCGTTGGTCTGTTGATCTTCAATTCCTTTATCAAGAAATATGAAGACAATCAGCCTTCCAACGTAGCAGCCAATATTGTAAAACAGTTGAGCAGCAATCCGACTTCTTACCTGAAATCCAATTCCGACTACATCAAATGTCTGGAAAATGTGGATACGATCATCGACGAAAGTGCTGCACAGATGGCTGGGAAACAACTCTCCTACATTGAGAACAGTGATTATCGTGCAGAGTCTCCGTCCTATAACATTACGGCAGACGGAACGATCGTTGCAAAGGTCACTTTAGGGAAAGATGCCAAAGGTGCATTCGGCCTTCACTCCTGGAAGCTGACCGGATTAGATGTCGCTTCCTACGTGCCGAACACCCTCTCCTATACGATCCTTGTCCCGGAAGGCGCAACCATTTCCATCAACGGAACAGAATTGACGGATGCTTATAAAACAAAAGATGCAGCTATTCCTGAAACACTGCAGACCGCATCCAAATATGTATCCGTTCCGTCATTTGAAACCTATAAAGTGTCTGGCTTTGCCAACCAGCCACAAGTAGTTGCTAAAGCTGCCGATGGCTCTGACCTGGGCGTTTCCGTTACCAGCGATACCATCGTCTGCCAGTCAGCTACATCACAGGAATTCATCGATTCTGTGGATGGTCTGGTCAACAATGCGATCTCCGCATGGGGGCGTCACTTCATCAACATGGGCGGCAACTTAAGAGCTTACATCCTGGAAGACTGCGATTACTACGGCTACATCTTCGGAAGCGATACCATGGATCCGATCTACACTGCTTTCTATGAATTCGAAAGTATTGCAGATTATGACTTCACAGAAAAGAGCGCTTCCAACTACATCCGCTACAGCAGTGACTGCTTCACCGTGGATGTTAAGTATCAGATGCGTGTGGACTTCACCACCGACCGTATGAGCGATACCAACCAGAAACTGGATGCCACCTGGGTATTCATTACACAGAACGGCGGCCAGGATTGGTACATCGTAGACTGCATCTACAAGAGCTGATAGAATAAT
>JAZNHY010000312.1:0-3378 GCA_045577235.1 Lachnospiraceae bacterium | reverse complement strand
GCTAAAGAATGCGGCGTGAAGGTGCTGGGCGAGGTGGAGATTGCGTATGAGCTTTCCAAAGGACAGCTGGTTGCGATCACCGGAACCAACGGAAAAACGACAACGACAGCATTGACCGGTGAGATCATGAAGGCCGCGTTTGAGAAAGTATTTGTGGTCGGAAATATAGGCACGAGCTTTGCTTCTGTGGCAACCGAGACCACGGATGACTGTGTGATCGTGGCAGAGATCTCCAGTTTTCAGCTGGAGTCTATGGAGGAATTCCATCCAAAGGTATCCGCGATACTGAACCTGACACCGGATCATCTGGACCGCCATGGCACCTTTGAAAACTACGCTATGACCAAGCTTTCTATCACAGACCGTCAGACGGCGGATGAAACCTGTGTCATTAATTATGACGATGAATATCTGCGTGAGATCTCGCGCAATATCACCCCGCATATCTGCTATTTCTCATTGAAGGAGGATCTGGCGGAAGGCATCGTGCTGGACGGTGATGTGATCACTTATAAGAAGGGCGGGAAAGTGACGCCGATCATCAACCGCTATGATATGAACCTTTTGGGTGACCATAACGTGGAGAATGTTATGGCGGCCTGCGGCATCGCCCTCGCAATGGGTGTGGATCTGGATGTGATCCGCGAGACCGTCCGCAATTTTAAGGCTGTTGAGCATCGGATCGAATATGTCTGCACCAAGAACGGTGTCAAATATTACAACGATTCCAAGGGAACCAACACAGACGCTGCGGCTAAAGCCATCGGCTCCATGACCAGCCCGACCGTGCTGATTGCTGGCGGCTATGACAAAGGCGTGGACTTTACGGACTGGATCATGGGATTTAACGGTAAAGTCAAGGATATGATCCTGATCGGCCAGACGGCAGAGAAGATCAAAGAGACGGCTATGTCCTGCGGATTTACAAACATTCATATGTGTGAAGACCTGACGGAGGCCGTGAAGAAGGCTTCTGAGCTGGCTGTGGACGGGGACTGCGTTCTGCTGTCGCCTGCCTGTGCAAGCTGGGGTCAGTTTAAGAGTTATGAGCAGCGCGGCGACCTGTTTAAGAAGCTGGCCAACGAGCTGTAAGTTATTTGTATGTGCGGGCCTTTTTTGGCCAAAGTAACTGGTAAATGAAGAAAAGCCTCGAGAGAAAAATCAAACAGGAAGAGAGCCGGAAACGGGCGGCTGCAAAGCCGGTGAAGGGCAGCATCGACTGGATGTTGGTCATGATCGTGCTCGCGCTTCTGGTGTTTGGCCTTGTCATGCTGTACAGTGCCAGCTCTTATGAGGCTTCGATCAAGTTCCACAACCCGTCTTATTACGTGGTCAAACAGCTGATCTCCACCGTTATCGGACTGGTGGTAATGGTCGTTGTGGCGCTGATCCCGCATAAATTCTTTGAGAAGATCGCGATTATTGCCTATTTTATTGCCGTGGTTGCGATGGTCCTGGTCAAGACGCCGTTAGGATTTGAGGCGAACGGTGCTTACCGGTGGCTGGATCTGAAGATCATTACTGTGCAGCCTTCGGAGATCATGAAGGTGGCGCTGATCCTGGTCCTGGCGATGCTGCTGTCCCGCTACGTCAATTTACTTGGCGATATCAAGATGTACCTCATTGTGATGGGGCTCTGCGTGGTGGCGGTGGCGCTGACCGTGTTTATTACGGACGACCTGGGCACCGGCATCATTATGTTTATGATGGGCTTTGTAATGATCTTTGTGGCAAGCAAGAAGATCCGCTACTTGATCGTAACTCTGGTGGTGTTTTTTGCAGGAGGAATTGGCTATGTGCTGCTGCGGTCCACCAAGCGGGTGCGTGTGCAGGCATGGCTGAATCTGGAAAAATATGCCGATGACATCGGCTACCAGATCACACAGGCGTTGTATGCGATCGGTTCCGGCGGACTGCTTGGCAAGGGACTTGGAAAGAGTACACAGAAACTGGGCTTTGTACCGGAGTCTGAGAACGATATGATCTTTTCTATTATCTGCGAGGAGCTGGGCATTATAGGCGGCATCATCCTGCTCGCTCTGGTGGCTCTTCTGCTGTGGAGAATGAAGAAGATCTTTGACAATGCCGCAGATCTGTACGGCAAGATCGTGGTAGCGGGTGTGTCTGCCCATATCGCGATCCAGACGTTTTTGAATATTGCAGTTGTAACCAATCTGCTCCCGAATACGGGCGTGCCGCTGCCGTTTATCAGTTACGGAGGCACGGCGGTCATCTTCCTTCTGATCGAGATCGGGCTGGTGTTATCCGTCAGCCGGGTGCATGCGCCGACCGTGGAAGAGAAGAGAATGTCCTATTATGAACAGGATCGGGAGAGAGAGGCCAGTTATTATCAATGAAAAAGAAGCTAGTGATCATCATATCTGCGATCGCGGTGCTCGTCATTGCTGCCTGTGTGCTGGTGCTGACGGGCGTTATTCGTTTTCCTCAGAAACAGCAGGAAGCGGCGCCTGAGCAGCCTGTGGCGTATCTGGAATATATGAACTCCTACATGCTGATCGACAGGGATATGAAGGTGACGGGCAGCGAGCAGGAGGTCCCGGCAGGGCTTCCAAAGGTCGCCGGTCTTAGTTTTGAGAAGATCATCGTGGGGAGTGAACTGGAAGTGACTAATACGGATGCGGCCAAATATGCGATGAAGCTGGTCGACTGCATCCATAAGAACTCCCTGGATATCGCGGAGGTCTATGTTTCCCTGGATCTGAACGCCACGATGTATGTGGGGAATATCAAGATCCTGATGGGGAAGGATGAGTCCACGGAGGAAAAACTCCATGACCTGCGGGATTTCTATGATGATGTCAAAGGGCTTTCCGGCGTGCTGGATATGCAGGAGCTCAGCAAGAACAACCTGGGTTATTCTTTTAAAACAAATTAGTTGAAATTTTCAGCGGTTTTAAGTATTATGTATTAGTAAAAAATTGTTCAGATTAAATAAAAATTATTTTTGAGAGGATGCATACTGATGACAGATTTTGATTATGGCGAATCACTGCGCGGCGCCAGAATAGTTGTAGTGGGCGTTGGCGGAGCCGGTAATAATGCAGTAAACAGAATGGTTGATGACGGGATGTCACTGGTAGAGTTTGTCGGTGTCAATACAGACCGGCAGGTTTTATCACTCTGCAAGGCTCCTGTTACGATACAGATTGGCGAAAAAATCACGAAAGGACTGGGTGCCGGAGCACAGCCTGAGATTGGCCAGAAGGCAGCTGAGGAGAGCATGGAGATGATCCAGAAAGCTCTTGCCGGAGCTGATATGGTCTTCCTGACCTGTGGTATGGGCGGCGGAACCGGTACAGGTGCAGCTCCTGTTATCGCTAAGATCGCTAAGGATATGGATATCCTGACGATCGGTAT
>JAZNHY010000311.1:0-3354 GCA_045577235.1 Lachnospiraceae bacterium | reverse complement strand
AAAATGGCAAAGTATGGTTTCTGCGGCGTGAAGATTCCTAAAGAGTATGGCGGAGCAGGCGGAGATTATCTTTCCTACGCCATCTTAGTGGAAGAGTTTGCACGCGTGTCACCAGTATTATCCATCTACGCAAACACTTCGAACTCTCTGGGCGGCGGACCGCTGATGCTGGCCGGAAGCGAAGAGCAGAAACAGAAATATCTTCCGCCGGTAGCAAAAGGCGAACAGATCATGTCCTTTGCACTGACAGAGCCGGGAGCTGGTTCTGATGCAGGCGGCACATCGACCCGTGCCGTAGAGCAGGAAGATGGCAGCTTTATCTTAAACGGCCGTAAAACATTTATCAGCGGCGCACCGATGGCAGACTACTGCATCGTTTTTGCAAAGACCGATCCGACACAGAAAGGAAGCCGCGGCATTTCCATGTTCATACTGGATATGAAACTTCCTGGCGTTTCTCTTGGAAAGCCTGAGCATAAGATGGGTATCAAAGGCTACCCGACCTGCGACGTGATCATGGAAGATGTTCATGTTCCGGCAGATGCACTGGTAGGAAAGAAAGATAAAGGCTTCGGCTATGCTATGCAGACCTTGGACGGCGGCCGTCTTGGTATGGCAGCACAGGGTGTCGGCATTGCACAGGGATGTCTGGAGGAAGCTGTGAAGTATGCAAAAGAAAGAAAGCAGTTCGGTCGTCCGATCGCTAACTTCCAGGCAATCAGCTTTATGCTGGCTGATATGGCAACAGAAACAGAAGCAGCAAGACAGCTGGTCTATCATGCTGCAGAGCTGAAAGACGCTGGAAAAGATGCCGGCATGGCATGCTCCATGGCAAAATACTTTGCAGCAGAAGCAGCAAACCATGTAGCTTACAAAGCTGTGCAGATCCACGGCGGATATGGCTACATCAGCGAATACAAAGTAGAACGGTTCTACCGCGATGCAAGAATCGTACCGATCTACGAAGGAACAAGTCAGGTACAGCAGATGGTCATTTCCGGCATGCTGCTGAAATAAGAAAGGAGGATTCGAACAATGAAGATTTATGTTTGTGTGAAACAGGTTCCGGATACCTCCGATGTTGTGGCAGTAAACCCGGACGGAACGATGAACCGTGCAAAAATGCCAACGATCATCAATCCGGATGATTTAAATGCAATGGAAGCTGCTCTGCAGCTGAAAGAAAGTGAAGGAGCTACAGTCGTAGCCGTTTCCATGGGACCTCCTCAGGCAATGGAGATGATGAGAGAACTGTTAGCTATGGGCGCAGATGAGGCAGTCCTGGTTTCCGGCAGAGAATTTGGCGGCAGCGATACCTTTGCAACCAGCCAGATCATCGCCGGTGCGATCCATCATATGGGAATCGGAGAGGGCGACCTGATCCTTTGCGGAAGACAGGCAATCGATGGTGATACAGCACAGGTCGGCCCGCAGATCGCAGAAAAACTGCATCTGCCGCAGGTTACCTATGCAACAGATATTAAAAAGGACGGCGACACATACACCGTGAGACGTGCTCTGGAAGACGGTTATATGAATATCCAGGTGAAGTCTCCGTGCCTGATCACATGTATCAAAGAACTCAACGAGCCAAGATATATGACAGTAGCAGGTGTGTTTGAAGCTGATGACAAACCTCTGACGATTCTGGATTATCCGGCACTGAAAGATGAACCGTTGATCGAAGCAGATACCATCGGCTTGAAAGGATCTCCGACAAACATCTTTAAGTCATTCAACCCTCCGGTAAAAGGACAGGGCGAGATGATCCCGGGAACAGAAAAAGAGATGGCAGCCGCTTTGGCAGAAAAACTTTCTGCAAAGCATGTAATTTAAAGTACCGCGTTTGTAAAGAACAGAAAGGAGCCATTTATGGCAGAATATAACAGCAGTTTAATCGAAGAGTTTTCTGATATCTGGGTGTTCTGCGAACAGCGGGACGGAAAACTGATGCCAACGGATTACGAACTGATCTCGGAAGGCAGAAAGCTGGCAGACCAGAGAGGCAGCAAACTGGTTGGTCTTCTTCTTGGCGGAGAAGGCATTGAAAAAGCAGCAGGTGAGCTTGGCGGATATGGTGCAGACAAAATCATCGTCTGCGAAGATCCTGCACTTGCCGTATACACAAATGAAGCATATACCAATGTGGTGTGTGACATCGTAATGGAGCGCAAACAGGAAGTCCTTCTGATCGGCGCAAGCAATATTGGCCGTGACCTTGGCCCGCGCTGTGCAGCAAGACTGCATACTGGACTGACGGCAGACTGTACACATCTGGATATCGACATGAACACATACGTTGATTTCCTGGATAAGAATTCCAACGTTGATGTAGCTAACACGGAGTTCAAGATGGATGACGTCAACATGAAGATGACCCGTCCGGCATTTGGCGGCCACTTAATGGCAACGATCATCTGCCCGCGGTTCCGTCCTTGTATGGCAACAGTCCGTCCTGGTGTGTTAAAGAAAGCAGATTTTGATCAGGCAAAAGCAGATGCATGTGAAGTAGAAGTTGTACGTCCTGCAATCAATGCTGCAGACATTCACGAGAAAGTTCTGGAAGTCGTGAAAGAAGCAAAAGAAGTTGTCGATCTGATCGGTGCTGACGTTGTCGTATCCATCGGTAACGGTGCTTCAAAAGACGTTGAGACAGCTAAGAAGCTGGCACAGGAACTGGCAGATGCGTTAGGCGGCGGTGTAGTTGGATCTTCCCGTGCGCTGGTTGATGCCGGATTAATGGACGCAGACCGTCAGGTCGGACAGACCGGAAAGACAGTCCATCCGAAGATTTACGTTGCCCTTGGTATCAGCGGCGCTATCCAGCACAAAGCAGGTATGCAGAATTCCGAACTGATTATTGCCGTAAATAAGAACGAGACAGAACCGATCTTTGAAGTGGCTGATTATGGCCTGGTCGGAGACCTGTTCAAAGTTGTTCCGGAAATGATCGAGGCGATCAAAGCCGTAAAATAACAAAATGACCAGATAAACAAAAAAGCCGCTGCGTAATGCAGTGGCTTTTTGATATGCTGTCAGCCTTCGTATTCCCGGATGCGCAGGCGGACAGAAAGGTCCTTGCAGATCTGAAGGCTTTTTTTCTGTTCCTCTTTTGTGGTCACGGTATCTACGATAGTCATGACGACATCTGGAACATACGCCTTGCAGTCTTTGGCAAATGACAGCATAGCTTCAAAAGAACCGATACCAAATTTAGGACGTACCATCTTCAGGTAATCTTCCGGATTTGTTGCGTTCAGACTGATGGAGACAACATCGATCAGCCCCTTTAGTTTTGGGGCGGTCTTCTCTCCATAAATCAGATCAGAAAGCCCATTCGTATTCACCCGAATA
>JAZNHY010000310.1:0-2728 GCA_045577235.1 Lachnospiraceae bacterium | reverse complement strand
GCTGGATCGACGGAATCTCTCTGACTAATTTTCGTGCTTCTTTTTTAGAAATAACAGGACGCATGACTACTTTTTCATTATCGCAAGGCGTAAAGATCTTACTATTTTGCGAATAATATGGAGACAACGTGTAGTAATCAACACCTTCCGGCACTCCAGCCAAATCCGGTCGTCCTATCTTTTCTACTCTACAAACTCCCGTGTTGCCGTAAACAATTAAGTCACCTACCTGAAACACAAATACCTCTCTTTCCTCAGAATTGCCTTTTACTCACACATATTATATCAAAGAGTGTCTGGAAATGTAAGCGTTTTTTAGGTTCTTATTCAATATTGGCATACATTTCGCGGATGTGAAAATTGCAGCGCAATTACTTATTATTCCAGCTGCGTACGACCGGTGCCAGCTGGGCAAAAAGAGAGTCTTTGTTTTCTTTTGTTACCTGATAAAAGGAAATTGAAGGAAATTGACGGACTGACCTTAGAAATGGGTCCTCATAGCGTGTCTTGATAACGCCAAGAAAAGGATGATCATCCTTTAAGATTTCAAATATTCGATCTGTATACTCCGGAACATCTTCTTCAAAAAAGCCGATTTCATCAATGACTACTACCGCTCTCTCCGGAATATCGGAGAGCAGCTGCAGTCCTAGATTTCGGAAAACATCTGTATTGATAAGACGGGTCTTCCCGGTGCATGCACCGACATAATTATCAGCATTGTCCGGATAGTTCTCCGGAGAAATGGCCGCCGGATACATATATACCTTTGCACCGCCGGTTTCCGGATCGATCCGGTCATCATACATCAGGGTGCGGACACCAAAAATCGGCAGGGAGATCTCCTTTGCAAGTTTCACAAGCAAGGACTCTTCTCCTCTGCCGATATCTCCGCCTAATAATATTTTTCGGATTTCCTGCATCTTGACTCCTACGTGTTAGTTCAATCCCGGAATGAAGGAAAAACCAATGGCAAACAGGATCGCCGGAAGCATATTTGCAACCGGGATCTTTTTATCCCGTATCAGATTCAGACCAACGCAAAAGATCAAAACAGATCCAACCATGGAAAGATCTGCCAATGCAAGATCGGTCATGACAGGCATGATCAGTTTTGCCAGCACCGTAATGATTCCCTGAAACAGGAATACCGGAATGGCCGAAAAGACTGCCCCTTTACCAAGCGTACAGGTCATGATGCAGACGGTAATGAGGTCGATGATAGATTTCATGATCAAAATTGAATAATCATGAAACATGGCGTCATTCATGGCTCCGATGATTGCCATGGCACCAATGCATATGGTACAGGACGCAGTGATAAAAGCATCTGTGAATCCATTATCCTGTGTGCTTTTTGTCTTTTTCTTCAACCAGTCTCCAAAACGGGTGATCTGCTTTTCAAGATTGACCAGTTCTCCGACAATCGTTCCCAATACCATAGCCAGAACAAGAAGCAGAGATTTTTGTGTATCAAATACGCCATCCTTTAATGTCAGCATTTTTGCCATTGCACCGGCAACACCGATAAACATGACGCAAATTCCGTTGCACATGATCAGTGTTTTCTGGATCCGTTCCGGAATCAGCTTTCCAAAAAGAAGGCCGATGATTCCGCCAACGACAACCGCTGCTGTATTAATGATGGTTCCTAATCCAATCATATTTTCCTCTTACTATTCCTGATCAAGATCCGAAAAGATCTCCTCAGCAACAAACTGGCCGAGCAGATCATAGCCTAATGGTGAAAGATGGATACAGTCTTTGCTGAATAATGCTTTACGGTCATAAGATGTTTCAACTGCCTCCTCGAACATCTGATAGGTGTCGATCAGTCTGACGTTTTTCTTTTTTGCTACTTCCCGGATATACTGATTTGCACTGGCAAAGTCATCCGTATGTACCCGGTCCGGATACAGTGGGTATGTCAGGAGATACACGATGCTACCTGTCTTTTGCAGCGCATCGATATTCTTTTCTAACGTTCCCTTATATGGCTGGTTAAAATAAAAATTATTCCCGCAGAATAAAAGTATGGTGATATCCGGATCACAGGAAATCCTGTGAAAACTATCCTTAGTCAGCCAGTCTCCGCTGATGCCGTCATTGACGGTATGTACAAAAGAATCATACCCTGCTTCTTTCAGTTTCTGATTCAGATTCGTCTGAAGGCTCTGTGGATAGGTCGGGTCGCTCCGATAGACACTGGAGATATAGATTCCATAATCTTCAAATAGCTGGCCGCCGTCTTCCAGAGAAGGATGGATCTCGCCATTTTTAATCTGCTGTTCCAACTCCTCCGAATTAAACTGTCCCCAGGTGATGGAATCCCCAAAGCAATCTATAATGATTTCTTTCGGTTCCTGAAATAAAGCGGTGACCTTTTTTACTTGTTCCACGTTTCCTTTGCCGCTATGCCCGCAGGCAGCCGTCAGTAAACATAAGAGCAGAAAAAGGAAAAGAAAACTCCTTTTTTTCATTGATTCACTTTGTGTTCGATATTGGCGTAATTCGACAATGAGGTGGCCAGAAGAGTGTCATTTTCATCGTAAACATTCGTCTGCACCACGCTCAGTCTGCGGCCGAATTTGATCACATTTGCCTTTGCAATCAGCTTTTTTGTTCCAATCGTCGGTTTCAGATAACTGATCGAGGAGCTGGCTGTAGACGGTACAAAATTATCCATTCCATTCACTGTCCTGGTTGCCAGTCCTCCGATCGTATCTGT
>JAZNHY010000309.1:0-6596 GCA_045577235.1 Lachnospiraceae bacterium | reverse complement strand
CCGTATAATAGCAACGTTTTATGAGTTGGAGATGTATCGAAGTGGTCATAACGAGCCGCACTCGAAATGCGGTTGTCGGGTGGCCGGCACGTGGGTTCGAGTCCCACCGTCTCCGTTCTTGGAATACAATGTCAAATCTGAACCCCCATCGGGTCAGGTTTGACATTTTTCCTTTTTACAGAGCCAGATTCCGGATCTGAGAGTGCCGCCTGAAAAAAACAAAACAGTCAAAAACAGAAAACAAAACAGTTAAAAACAGTCAGATCCGAACCCCCGCGTCCCACATTTGTTACTCCTAAAGATCCTGACCCGCATCACCTGCATAGTATTCTTCCTCCTTATAAAAAATGAAACAAGTATAACCATGTCGTGTTATTTGTTAATCACTGGAATCATTATTGTTATGAGTGGAAGCTTATAACGGAAATGCAACCGCGTCCTTATACAGCTGTTTCAGAATTTTTAAAAACGCATTCAGGCTGTCCCGGTGATCGTTCTTGTGGGTGACAAGCTGGCAGGAAAAGCTTTCTTTACAGTCGAAAGGGATCCAGGCAAACTGGCCGCTGTGGTCATTCAAAAAACCGGGTGCCAGACAAACGCCCCGTCCCGCAGCCACATTCGTTAAGGTCGTATCGTGATCCGCGCTGTTGAAATAATCGATCTTCCCGGTTGCCATCAGACGCTGCTGTACAGTGCGGAGTGCAGCCGGAGAGCCCCCGCCCACCATGAGCGTCCGCCCATAGAGGTCATCCTCTTTTATGATATTCTTTTCCGCGAGCGGATCGTCCTTTCCTGCGATGAGGTAGATCCGGCTTTCAAACAGATCGTGTGAAACAATGCCCGGGATATGCTTCGTCTGTTCCTTCAGGGTAAAGAGAATATCCGACTCATTATTCAGAAACGATTCCACTCCATTTTCATACTGGAAGATCGGCGTGATCTGTACGCCGGGTTCTTTTTCCGCGAACAGGCGCATGGCTTCCGGAAGGAAGTAAACTGCCTGACGCACCATCATACTGATCGTTATATTATCTTTATATTTTGCGCTGAAATTCTGGCCCTGTTCAATGGCACGCTTCATCTCTTCCCGCATATTGGAAAGATAAGAAACAAACTGAACACCGGCAGGGGTGAGAGATGCGCCTTTCCCGCTGCGTTCAAAGATCGCAAAGCCGATCTCTTCTTCCAACAGTCTGATCTGATATGAAAAAGTTGGCTGGCTTACAAACATGTTTTCCGCCGCGCGGCTGAAATTCAAGGTACGTGCCAGTTCTATGCAATAGTCGATCTGTTTCGTTGTCATTTTTAACATCCCTTTTTACTATTTAAAATTTAAATTGATTATAAAACAATCCGATTGGACTTTACAATAGGCAGATGAGAGAATGAGTACAGAAAAACAACAAAAACATTCAGCAAAGGAGAACAACAATGGCAAAAACACTGATCGCATTCTTTTCAAGAGCAGATGAAAATTATTTCGGCGGAGCAATGAGATATGTAAAGGTCGGGAACACGGAGATCGTAGTGGACCTTATGAAGGATATTATTGACGCAGATACGTTTAAGATCGAAATGAAGGATCCGTATTCACCGGTCTATATGACATGTATCGATGAGGCAAAGAAAGACTTAAGAGAAAACGCAAGACCGGAACTTACAGATTACCCGGACAGCATTGATGAATACGACACGATCATCCTGGGATATCCGAACTACTGGGGAACCTTCCCGATGGCAGTAGCGACCTTCTTGGAACGATACGATTTTACAGGAAAGACCATCCTTCCTTTTTGCACAAACGAAGGCAGCGGAATGGGACACAGCGAGAAAGATGTAGCAAGGTCGGCGAAAGGCGCAGATGTGAAAAGCGGTCTTTCGATCACCGGAAGTGGGGCGGCAGATTCGAAGGGCGCAGTACAGAAATGGCTGAAAGCCAATGGACTGGTATAAGGGGAAAGGCATTATGGGTGAAGAAGAGAAGATCAGGGAACTCTATATAAAATATTGGGACTGCATGATTGCCAAAGATGAGGAAGGATTGCGCAGCATCATGCCGGAAGATTATTATCTGCTGCACATGACAGGCGTGAAACAATCCGCAGATGAATTCCTTTCCGGTCTGCGGAACGGAACATTCAACTATTACTCGGCGGAGCATGATGAGATCGAAGTAAGCGTAAACGGCGATCAGGCCAGGCTGACCGGGAAGAGCAGGGTGCTTGCTGCAGTGTACGGCGGTGGAAAACACAGATGGCGGCTGCAGGGAGATTTCACATTACGGAAAGAAAACGGAAACTGGAAGCTGACCGGTTCAAAAGCTTCCACATACTAAAAGGAGAGAACGAAATCATGATGAATGTATTTGAAAAACTAAAAAACGGAGAGCCGGTTGATATGATGACAGAAGAGTACCTCCCGGCAATCAGAGAGCTGCAACGCGCAGATCGGGCACTCTTCCATGTGAATCACAGCGAACCGGGATCTGAGGAACAGAAAAAAGCTCTTTCGGAACTGTTCGATGGAGCATATCCGGAAACCCTGGGGATCCTGGCCCCTATGCAGATCGATTTTCCGAAGCAGATGACTTTTGGCAATAACGTGTTTATCAATCACAGTTTTACTGCAATGTCGATCGGAGGCATTACATTGGAAGACAACGTCCAGATCGGCCCGCATGTAACGATCGTTACAGATAACCATGATCTGAAGCACAGATATGTATTGAAATGCAAACCGGTCAGGATCTGCCGGAATGCATGGATCGGCGCAAATGCAACGATCATGCCGGGAGTGACAGTAGGAGAGAACGCGGTTGTTGCAGGCGGAGCCGTTGTGACGAAGGATGTTCCGGCAAATGCGATTGCCGGCGGAAACCCGGCAAAAGTGATCAAAATGATTGAAGAGTAAGGAAAGGGGAAAAACAATGATCTTTGACAGAAACGAGAAAAAGGGAGTGATCGCTCTTTTGGGCGCAGGAAGCATGGGAACGGCGATCGTAAGAAAGATTGCAGCAGGAAAAAAGATCCTGCTTGGAGATATCAGTGAAGAAAACCTTGAGCGGGTGAAGAAAGATTTTATGTACGGCGGATATGATGTTGAAACCTGCGTTGTGAATGCATTGGAAAAAGAATCCATTGAAGCTTTTGCAGAGAAAGCAGATTCTCTGGGAGATGTGAAATACTTCATTGATACAGCAGGAGCTTCCCCAAACCAGGCGAAACCGGAACATATCGTTGCGCTTGATATGGTTGGAACCGGATATGCATTAGACGCATTCGGAAAGGTCATGGCAAAAGGGGGAGCCGGACTGGTCATCTCCAGCCAGGCAGCCTATATGTACCCATTCCCGTATGAAGCGGAGCAGGAAGTGATCAATGCTCCGACAGAGAAACTGGCAGAGCTTTCTATCGTAAAAGATGTGGCGATGCAGAATTCCGGGCTTGCTTACATGATCGCAAAACGTGTCAACCACCTGCAGGCGATCCGTGCAGCAGCAGGTGCATGGAAGGAAAGACGGGCAAGGATCAATACGATCTCTCCGGGGGTTGTCGTTACCCCGCTTGCATATGATGAGTTCAATGCTAACGGAGATGGATACCAGATGATGATCGACGCATCCGCAGCAGAGCGTACAGGAACCTCTGATGAGATCGCAGAGGCGGCGGCCTTCCTGCTGGGTGAGCATGCCGCTTTCATTACCGGAACCGACCTTCTGATCGATGGCGGGGTTATCGCTTCCATCCGTACCGGCAATTTTAAACTGCAGGGATAGAAAATGAAGGAGTATTTATCATGAAAACAAGAATGTTACGGGATATCGAAGTATCCGAAGTCGGTATGGGATGTATGGCGTTTTCCCACGGATACGGTCAGATACCCACTGAAGAATACAGTATCGGGGCCATCCGCGGGGCCTATGAACATGGCTGCACATTCTTCGATACGGCGGAGGTATACAGTCCGAACCTGGCGGGTATTGGCCACAATGAACTGATCGTAGGAAAGGCACTGAAAGATGTAAGGGATAATGTGGTGATCGCAACCAAGCTGATGCCTACCGGGAGGTCGGGCATTGGCGGGCATATGTATCAAACCGTAAAAGAGCATCTGTTAGCTTCTCTTGACCGTCTGCAGACAGACTATGTGGATATCTATTATCTGCATCGAGCGGGCGGCGTGTCTGTGGAAAAGATAGCAGAGGCAATGGGGAAACTCATTGACGAAGGCTTGATCCGTGGTTGGGGACTTTCCCAAGTGGATGTGGATGTGATCGAACGTGCACAGAGGATCACCCCGCTTGCAGCGATTCAGAATATCTATTCGATGGTGGAGCGGGATTCGGAAAACGAGATCATTCCGTACTGCATCGATAATAATATCGGCTTTGTGCCATTTTCCCCTATCGCCAGCGGACTCCTGTCGGGAAAGATAACGACAGATACAAAGTTTGAGAAAAATGACGATGTAAGGAACTGGGTGCCGCAGTTAAGCCGTGCGAATATCGCCGGGAACCAGCCAATTGTAGAGATGCTTAAAAGCTTTGCTGAAAAGAAGAGCGCAACTCCGGCACAGATCTGTCTCGCATGGATGCTGCACAAGTATCCGAATGTCGTTCCGATTCCCGGATCCAAGAACAAAGAACGGATCACGGAAAACCTGGACGCAGCGAAAGTGGAATTGACAGAGGAAGAGTTTAAAAACCTGGAGGCTTCTTTAGACGGACTAAAAGTGTACGGTCACAGAGGATTGGGCGGGTTTTAAATAGAACGAGGTGATAATGCGATGAAACGATTAAAACTATTTGCGGCATTTTCTGCTCTGCTTATTATGATATTTACTCTGGCAGGATGTGGAAACAGCACGGAAAGCAATGCTGGTAACGCTGCATCTGCGCAGACGGAAACACAGGACAATATACAGGAGAGCGAGACTGAAAAGCAAGCCGGCGACATTCTGGTGGTCTATTTCTCCAGAACCGGCGAACAGTACACGGTTGGAGTCATCGATAAAGGCAATACGGCAATCGTGGCCGGGATGATTGCGGATGAAACCGGAGCGGATCTGTTTGAAGTCCTTCCCGCAGAAGACTATTATCCGTATACCTATGATGAACTGACCGATGTGGCAAAACAGGAACAGAGCGAGAATGCAAGACCGGAATACCGGGGGAACGTTCCGGATCTTTCAGGGTATGACACCATTTTTATCGGGGCACCGGTATGGTGGGGCGACTGGCCTATGATCATGTATACCTTCTTCGAGAAGGAAGACCTGTCCGGAAAAACACTGATCCCGTTCTCCACACATGAAGGGAGCGGACTGTCCGGGTTTGATAATAAACTTGCGGCTGCCTGCCCTGATTCCGAGGTCCTGAACGGTCTTGCTGTACGCGGAAATGATGCGCAGAACGATCAGGATGGCGTCAGATCATCCGTTCAGAACTGGCTTTCAGAGCTTGGGTACTGATTCAGATAAAAAAGGACATTTCATTGAAAAAGAAACACATCCGAATGGTAATCGATATCGTAATGGTGATCCTGCTCCCGATGCTGATGGCATATTCTCTGGTCGGAGAAACCTTCCATGAAATAGCAGGGACGGGCATGTTTGTGCTGTTTATCGTCCACCACATCTTAAACCGTGGCTGGTACAAAGCGCTGTTCCGGGGGAAATATCCTGCAAGAAGAATCTTTCAGACAATTCTCAATATGCTGCTCCTTGTGTTCATGTTCCTGCAGCCGGTCAGCGGGATCCTAATGTCGAAGCATTTGTATACGTTTCTGAATGTTCAGGGCATTTCCGTGTTGGCAAGGGAGATCCATCTGGTGTCTGCATACTGGGGATTTGTATTGCTATGCCTGCATGCCGGAACGCATTTGACCATGCCGCTAAGAAAATTACAGCAAGCGGACAAAAAGGCATGGGCTGTAACAATCGGATCGCTGACTGCCGTCTCCCTGTATGGATGCTATGCTTTTATTAAAAGACAGCTGCCAAGTTATATGTTCCGGCAGACGATGTTCGTTTTCTTTGATTTCAACGAACCGAGAATATGGTTCTTTTTGGATTATCTGGCAATCATGATCCTGTTTGCATTTGCAGGGTATCTGGTTGGAAAAAAATGTCAAATCTGAACCCCCATTGGGTCAGGTTTGACATTTTTCCTTTATACGGAGCCGTTTTTCGGGTTTGGGAGTGCCGCCTGAAAAAAACAAAACGATCAAAAACAGAAAACAAAACAGTTAAAAACGGTCAGATCCGAACCCACGTGTCCCACTTTTTGTTAATCCTAAAGCTTCTGATCCGCAGCACCTGCATAGTATTCTTCCTCAATGGCAGCTGGAGTTTTGTAATGCAGGTTCTGATGAGGGCGGGACACATTATACCAGTCCATATAGGCATCAACGGAATCATAGAATTCCCTGTGCGAACGATATTGGATGCGATAAAGCTTTTCCTTCTTGAGACTGGCAAAGAAAGATTCCATCGGGGCGTTGTCCCTCGGAGTATGTGGACGGGAAAATGACTGGATGACCTGGTATTCTGCCAGGCATTTCTGATAGGTATAAGACCGGTAACTGGTCCCCTGATCA
>JAZNHY010000308.1:0-16481 GCA_045577235.1 Lachnospiraceae bacterium | reverse complement strand
GGTTGCCAGTCCTCCGATAGTATCTGTCAATACATACAGAAGTCCCCCATGAATAGTCCCTCGCGGATTCAGATGGTGTTCCTGCACATCGATCATTCCTTCCGCGTAGCCTTCTGCGAGTTTCCCGACCTTAATTCCAGAATAGGCGGTAAAGCCGGTTTCGCAGATCGTTGTCATTTTGGATACTTCTTCTGGTGTTGGTGTCATAGGTGCCTCTTAGAATTCAAATTTATGTCTGAAGTACTCTTCCAGTTCGTCGATTTTGATCCGCTCCTGCTGCATGGTATCACGGTCACGCACAGTCACGCAGCCGTCCTCTTCAGAATCAAAGTCATACGTAATGCAGAACGGTGTTCCGATTTCATCTTCTCTGCGGTATCTCTTTCCGATCGTTCCTCTGTCATCGAAATCACAGTAGTAGTACTTGGAGAGCTGTGCGTACAGTTTTTCAGCAGGCTCATTCAATTTCTTAGACAGCGGCAGTACAGCGATCTTAACCGGAGCCAAAGCCGGATGGAAACGCATGACGGTACGGACATCACCGCCTTCCAGTTCTTCCTCATCATAAGCATTGCAAAGGAAGGCCAGGACAACACGGTCTGCACCTAATGACGGTTCTACCACATATGGTATATATTTCTCGTTTGTTTCATCATCAAAGTACTCCATTGGTTCGCCGGAGAATGTCTGATGCTGGGTCAGGTCATAGTTGGTTCTATCTGCAATGCCCCAAAGTTCGCCCCAGCCAAACGGGAATGTAAATTCGATATCGGTCGTTGCTTTTGAATAGAAGGAAAGTTCTTCCGGATCATGGTCACGCAGACGCATTTCTTCATCTTTGATACCCAGATCTTTCAGCCATTTCACGCAGAAGCTTCTCCAATACTCAAACCATTCCAGATCGGTATCCGGTTTGCAGAAGAATTCCAGTTCCATCTGTTCAAATTCACGCGTACGGAATGTAAAGTTACCAGGAGTAATTTCATTACGGAAGGATTTTCCTACCTGGCAGATACCGAATGGGACTTTCTTACGTGATGCCCTCTGCACGTTTTTAAAGTTAACAAAAATTCCCTGAGCCGTTTCCGGACGCAGATAAACCACGTCTTTTGCATCTTCGGTAACACCCTGGAATGTTTTAAACATTAAATTAAAATGGCGGATCGCAGTAAAATCGCTCTTGCCGCAGCTTGGGCACGGAACCTTGTTGTCCGCAATAAACTGCTCCATTTTTTCATCGCTCCAGCCATCTACGGAACCATCCAGGGTCAGATTATGCTCTGCTGCATAATCTTCAATTACTTTATCCGCACGGAAACGCTCATGGCATTCCCTGCAGTCCATCAGCGGATCTGAGAATCCGCCGATATGGCCGGATGCTTCCCATGTTTTCGGATTCATCAGGATCGCGCAGTCTACGCCAACATTATATGGGCTTTCCTGCACGAATTTCTGCCACCAGGCTCTTTTGACATTGTTCTTCAGTTCTACGCCCAGATTTCCGTAATCCCAGGTATTGGCTAACCCTCCGTAGATTTCAGAACCCGGGAAGATGAATCCCCTGGCTTTACACAGTGCTACGATCTTGTCCATTGTTTTTTCCATTGTTAGTATCTCCTTTTATTTATTTTCGCCGCTGGTTTATAGCAGTACTTCTGCTATCGGTTTGCGACGAATGATAGTCGGTCTATCTTACTCCACTTTCTATATTCTTTCAAGAAAGGCTCTCCAACATTTCCAAAGAATGAAATTTTTTATCCACCACCCTGTTTAGAAGCGTGGCGGCAGTATTTGTGAATTCTTTTTCAACCTCCGGTGTAAGACGGAATGTGTATAATTTTTCCACTGGTGTCCGTTTCACAAAGTCAATGGCATATAATGCCGACTGGTTCAGGTCAAAACCTCTTTTTATTGAATCAATATCCGGACAGATGCCATTTACTTCCAGTATTTTTAATTCGTAAATACCCCGTACCAGCGAATTGCTCAGACTCTCCAGATTTAGCGCACGTAAGGATTGATACAGCAGTTTTAAGATCTCTGTCGCATCTAATCCTTCTCTGGTAAAATAAGCCGCAATTTCCAGAAAATAGAAGCCATAATAAGACAACTCCACATCCTTGGTCAGTTCTTCAAAGTAGTTCGATATCCTTGCAGCATTCACACTGTAGGAGTTTCTTCCTTCATACAGATCAAACTCCCCAAAAGCAAAGACCCGGCTGATGGATACCAGTGGAGACGATGGTTTCCGGGCACCTCTCGCAAACGCAGAGATACGTCCCATAGAATCCGTCAGGATCTCCAGTCTTCTGTCATATTCTCCTATCGGCATGGAAGAGATGACCATGCCTCTGACTATTGTTGTGTTCAAGCTTTTTTCTTCTATCGCTCTTTCTGATAACCCAGGCTCTTCAGCCAGTTGTCATTGTCACGCCATTCTTTTCTGACTTTGACCCACAGTTTCAGATTGATCTTTGTCTCTGTGAGCTGTTCAATATCTTTGCGTGCCGTGCTTCCGATCTTCTTCAGCATCGCCCCGCCTTTTCCTATCACGATCCCCTTATGAGAATCTTTTTCACAAATGATGGTTGCCTCAATATCTACAATTGGCTGTTCGTAAGAGATGCCGTCCCCCATTTGTGTCCGTTTGACCCTTTCATGATATTTGTCGATCACAACCGCAATTCCGTGTGGGACCTCATCATTCAGACAGCGCAGTGCTTTTTCCCGGATGATCTCTGCCACGATCTGCTTCATCTGCTGATCGGTCAGTGTGTCCTCATCATAGTAAAGCGGTCCGTAAGGAAGGTACTTGAAGAGCTGTTCCACCAGCACGTCTACGTTATCGCCATCTTTTGCGGAAATCGGAACAATTTCTGCAAAATCAAAAACTTTCCGATAGGCATCGATAAATCCTAGAAGATCATCTTTTTCCACACTGTCGATCTTATTCATGACAAGAATGACCGGCAGCGGGCTTTTTTTCAGTTCCTCCAGGATATATTGCTCTCCCTTGCCGATAAACGTGCTTGGTTCCACCAGCCACATAATACAGTCAGCATCGCCTATAGACCCCAGCGCTGCATCCAGCATATATTCCCCTAATTTGTTTTTTGCCTGATTGATTCCCGGTGTATCCAGAAAGATGATCTGTCCCCGTTCATCTGTATAAACGGTCTGTATCCGGTTTCTGGTCGTCTGCGGCTTATTAGAGGTAATGGCGATCTTCTGCCCGATGATCCGGTTCATTAAAGTAGACTTCCCCACGTTCGGACGTCCGATAATAGCCACGTATCCTGATTTTGTCTGTTTATTATCCATCATGATTCAAATAAGTTCCGAACTGTCTGAAACAGTCCTGCATCTTCCGTGATCTTCTTGTCTCCACCGATCACACAGATATTGCCGCTATCCAGAATATTTCGGACCAACGGAGCAAGCCGGATAATATCTTCTTTTTGGCAGTGAATAATATCCTCTTTCATCTTCCGCAGATTCTCTTCTTCTGCATCCGTCAGGTAAGCGATCATATCTCTCCCGCCTTTTCCTGCCGGCGTCAGCGGAATATCGACGTTGCTCATAGTTCCGATGACATATTTTGTCATTTCTCTTTCATCCACATCGAAACTCTCTATATACTCCGGGATTCCCAAAAAGACCTGATCTGAACGCTGCAGATGAGGATCACGATACGTTGCAAGGGTTCCAATTCCAAGGTTATTAAAGTTACACATGCAGCCATATGCTCCGCCCTGAACACGGATATGGAACCACAGGTAATCAAAACTCAGGATCGTCTTAAGTACCTGCAGAGCGCCAAAGAACTCCGTGCCGCCTTTTCCATATCTTCCGGCTCTTGCCAGATACTGCACCTGCATGGAACTCTTAAATGCTTCGTTTTTCTGCAGAAGCATATTGTCTGTAATATGCTCGTAATAGTTTCTCTTAAACGGTACTATTTCTTTCGGAAGTTTTCCCGCAATCTTTCCAATGCCTTCCTTCACCAGTTCCAGACCCTTTTTATCGCCTGTGAAACTGACAAGCACACCTTCGGTAAGGAGCTTATCCATAACTGCCTTAAGGCGTTCGATGGTCTCCTCTTTCCGCGCATCATAGTTCTTTTCCAGAGCATCTATAAACCAATAAAACTCAGTCCCATTCATCCATTCTTTTGCCAGGTCCGGCTTGGAAAAATAAGACATCGCTCGGGTTAAAGCAAATGCATGGCCTGCTGTATTCAAGACCATCTGAAGCCGGCTCTTTAATTCTCCGATGATCTCATAAAGACGTTCAGCATCCTCATATTTGCTGTGGAAAAGGACCTCCTCAATGAGTTCAAATGTTTTAGGGATATTGACATGCAGCGCTTTTGCCGAAAGATCCGCTGTGATCAAAAAGTGGTCCTGATCTTTGCGATTAGTATAAATGCCCGTATCCAGAGAAAGTCCTCCGGTATAGGTGTTGATCTCATTATTTAACTTGGCATAACTGTATTTCTCCGTATCAACAAAACTGAATACGGATTTTAACAAAGCGAGATAAGGAAGATCTTCCGGTTCCAATGAGCATGCATTAAAGAAGAAACTGAAATAGCCAATCCCGTTCGTATCATATTCATGAAAAACAACAGGGATCCCCTCTACCTCTGATTCTACGTTTTTATAAGTATCCACACTCGGATCCAGATCTTCTCTGGTCAGCAGCGGAATGCTTTCCAAAGCTTCCTGCGGATCTTCTTCTTCCTGATACAGCGCCAGTGCTTTGGTGTCATCGATCAGTTTCTTCAGTTCTTCAGAAGAAAGTGAGTCTTTGAATGACTGCAGTTTTTCACTTACTTCCTTTTCTTTTTCCGCTGTCAGACCTTTTTTCGGAGACAAGATCAGCAATGATGCATGCGGATTATCCAACAGATACTGCTCTACCAGTTTTTCAAAATAGCCGCTCTGAAGATTCTCTCTCAGAAATTGGAATGTTTGGCTGCATTCAATATGCAGCAAAGGTTTCTGATCATCATAGAGCCAGCTTTCCAACGCATTCCCGCCATAGATCAGACCTTTTGGATAGCCACCAAAATCAGCTTCTTTATAACGGAACTCCAGGGAATTCAAGCTGGCGATCAAAGACTCCTGATTGAGTCCTTCTTTTACAGCCCTTTTCAGTTCTTCTTCAATAATGGCAAGGAAACGATCTGCTTTTTCCGGTTCTGCATTCTTGACGATGATGCTGAAATATGGCTGGAGGATCCCGTTTTCATAAGAAGTCAGGACATCTTTTCCAATCCCTTCCTTCAGCAGCCGGTCGCGAATTGGTGCTCCCTGTGTATCAACCAGTGCGTAGACGATCATCTGCATCGCATAATACATATGGGCATCCAGGTTGTCTCCGCAGACAACGTTATAGGAAAGATACGTATTATCCTTTTCATCTTCCTCATCCGAGATCGCATAGTCCATTTGGATCCGTTTTCTTTCTGTGAAAGGTTTCTGCATCGGAATAGCAGAATCTACAGAGAGCATCTCATATTTACAAAGATAAGCTTCGTCCAGAAAAGTCAGACGTTCTTCCACATCCATATTTCCGTAAAGGAAAATATAACTGTTGGACGGATGATAAAACTTCCGGTGGAAATCCAGAAATGCTTCATAAGTCAGATCCGGAATGAAATCCGGATTGCCTCCCGACTCTACGCCATATGGCGTATCCGGGAACAAAGAATGGACGATCTCCCTCTCCAAAACTCCCTCCGGAGAAGAAAAAGCACCTTTCATCTCATTATAGACGACACCATTGTATTCGATCGGATCGTCCTCTTTTTCTATTTTATAGCTCCAGCCTTCCTGTTTCAGGATCTCCGGATGATGGTAAATGTTCGGGTGCAGGACCGCATCCAGATATACATCCATCAGATTCTTGAAATCTTTATCATTTCTGCTGGCAACCGGATAAAGTGTTTTGTCCGGATATGTCATCGCATTTAAAAAGGTATTTAAAGACCCTTTTACGAGTTCCACGAAGGGATCCTTCAGTGGATATTTCTCGCTCCCGCAAAGCACGGAATGCTCCATAATATGAGCGACTCCGGTATCATCATAAGGAGGCGTGCGGAATCCGATATAAAATGTCTTGTTATCGTCCTGATTAGATAGTATGAAGACACGCGCGCCGCTTTTTTTATGCCGCAGTAAATACGCCTGGCTGCTCAGATCTTCCACATAACGGTCTAACAATACTTCATACTTATCATTCATTGAATAATCCCTCTGCATATGCACGCGGATCAAATTTCATCAGATCATCCGCTCCTTCTCCGACGCCGGTATAAAGTACCGGCACGCCCAGCTCTTTGGTAATGGCAACGGCAATACCGCCTTTCGCAGTTCCATCCATTTTCGTCAGGATCACGCCGTCCACTTTCATAATGTCTTTAAACTCTCTGGCCTGAGCAAGGGCATTTTGTCCGGTTGCTGCATCCAGGATCACGATATTCTTCCTGACAGCATCATCAAACTCAGATGCCAGGATCTTATCGATTTTTGCAAGTTCGTTCATCAGATTCTTTTTGTTATGCAGTCTTCCGGCTGTATCACAAAGAAGGATATCCGCGTCTCTAGCTTTTGCTGCCCGTGCTGCATCAAAAACAACAGCACCAGGATCAGAACCCTCCTTGCCGGAAATCATATAGCAGCCTGTCCGCTCGGACCATATTTGCAGCTGGTCAGCGGCTGCTGCACGGAATGTGTCCGCTCCTGCCAGAATCACTTTTTTCCCCTCACCGGAATACCGTTTTGCAAGTTTCCCGACAGTCGTCGTTTTTCCTACGCCATTGACACCAATCAGGAGCACGGCACTCTTTTGCTGTTCAAAATCATACGCATCCTCCGGCTGCTGCATGATCTCAGCAATCTTGTTGATCATGTGCTCTTTTGCCTGGTCCTGCGTTTTTACATCTTTAAATAAAACATTCAGTTTCAGATTCTCAACCAGTTCTTCTGTCGCTACCGCGCCCATATCCCCCATGTACAGGGTCTCTTCCACTTCTTCATAAAAATCTTCATCGATCTTCTGATCATTTTTAAATAGTTTTGCAAAAAATCCAGCCATTCTATCCTCCGTTATGCTTCTTCACTGTCAGGACTTTCCAGTGTGATTCTTCCTATCTTCCCGTTACGGAAATTCTCCAACAACAGATTCGCTGCTTTCAGAAAATCTATTTCTCCGCCTTTTGCCAGACAACCTCTGACA
This sequence comes from Lachnospiraceae bacterium, assembly GCA_045577235.1. Lineage (GTDB taxonomy): Bacteria > Bacillota > Clostridia > Lachnospirales > Lachnospiraceae > RGIG5612. Next base: position 9,239 of record JAZNHY010000308.1, on the reverse strand, counting down.
GAAGCAATTGCTTCTAAAATTGCCGCCTCCTGTTTTTCCGGGTATTTTTCATATGGGGCATCTTCCCATTGATAAAACCCTTTCAGCATTCCCGGATAATCTTTTTCCAAAAGACGGATCAGCTCCATTGCCAGTTCTTCTGTGTTCAGGATCTCATCCCGGATCGCACCTGTCAGGGCAAGGTGCAGACCAACTGTCTGATCTTCAAATTTAGGCCAGAGAATACCCGGTGTATCCAACAGTTCTACCGTTGAACTCAGACGTATCCATTGCTTGCCTTTTGTCACGCCTGGTTTATTCCCGGTCTTGGCAGCCGCTTTTCCGGCATAGGTATTTATGAAGGTGGATTTCCCGACATTCGGGATCCCCGCCACCATAGCTCTGACCGGTCTGTTTTTGATTCCCCGTTTTCGGTCTCTTTCAAATTTTGCTGCACAGGCTTGTTGTACTACCTGCGTGATCTGTTTCATATCCTTTTTATTTCTGGAATCTAAAACACAGACCGGAATTCCCTTTTGGTCAAAGAACTGCATCCATGCTCTGCTTTTTTCCGGGTCTGCCATATCAGCTTTATTCAGAAGAATGAGCCGGGCTTTATTCGCTGCCAGTTTATCAATATCCGGGTTTCTGGAGGCATAAGGAATGCGTGCATCTAAAAGCTCAATAACAAGATCGATGAGCTTGATATCTTCTTCCATCTGCCGTTTTGCTTTGGTCATATGACCCGGATACCATTGAAAATTCATAATAGTTTATTTTAACAAAAACGGAAGGAAAGTACCACCTTTTCGCCTCCGTTTTCTGAAAATAATAAGAGCAGCCGGTTTGGCTGCTCTTTTCTGTACTTTGAAAGAAATACTTATCTTAATACTTCTTTGACCTTTGCTGCTTTTCCAACACGGTCTCTCAGATAGTTCAGTTTTGCCCTGCGGACTTTACCTCTTCTGATAACTTCGATCTTCTCAACAACCGGTGAATGCAGCGGCCAGGTTTTTTCTACGCCAATTCCGTTGGAAGTTTTTCTGACAGTAAATGTTTCTCTTGCTCCACCATTCTGTCTTTTAATAACGATTCCTTCAAAAACCTGAACTCTCTCTCTGTTACCTTCTTTGATCTTTGCAGATACTCTGACTGTATCGCCAATGCGGAATTCATCAACTTTTTCTTTCAGCTGAGCATCTTCGATCTTTTTAATAATCTCGTTCATTGTGTGACCTCCTAAATAAAAATTCGATGTTCTTAATACGTCTTCGATGCCCACAAAAGCATCTGGTAACAGAGGACCATCTGTTTCACAGCAAGTGGTAGTTTATCATAGGCAAAGCCTTATTGCAAGGGTTTTTTCGGTTTTATTCCTGCATCGCTTCGATGATGACAGGGATGACACCAAACATATAATAATCCCATCGTTCCACGCAGACCAGGACCAGAGTATCTCCTTCTGTCAGAGCCTGAAGCCGCTCTACCGGAATCTCCAGACCGACAATGTCGCGGTGGACGACATCCGTATACTTATAGTCTTTGCACATATGCGCCGCAAGTGACACGCGGAAAGAGTCACCGCAGACAAAAAGTTTTCTCTCATTTTGTGCTGAGGAGATATAACGTTTTCCATAATCATCAATATCATATTCCCAATCACAGTAGACTTCTGTTTCCACAGAAATATTAGGCTTATATTCCGTTATATAGTCCGTATACGGATCTGTATACCCTGTAATCCCCGCCAGATCTCCGCGATTTGTCTCTTCTGTACGCATCACTGCATACTTATCGCTGATTGGCCGTCCCAGAGCTTCATAAATCGCTTTCATTCCAATATAAGAGCCGGTTGTATTCCAATGAGTATCATATTTCCAATAGGTATCATATTGATCTTTATGGGCAGCCAGTTCACGGATCGGATAAACAAATGGTGCGCTGCAGTTCTCATGCAGATACTGTTCCAGGAGAAGCAGACGTTTCTGGTTGTTTTCCACCGTGTAGGATGGGAAGAATTCCGGATAGACCTGCTCTTTATTAGGTCCCACTTCCATGACTAATTCCACACCTTTGGCATTGCATATCTCATACAATGTATTCAGAACGTCTGCACAGTATGCCAGATCTTCTTCGGCAAGCACATTGGTCCCGGCAAAATATTCCAGGCTGGAGCTTCCGTCTCCTGCCGTAAACAGCCAGTTATCCCTTCCGTAAACGATCATGTGATCTTCAATATATAAAGGATAGTATTCCTGCCCTTCCGGTACCTGCGGCACTCCATCCAGAAGACCTTTTGGTTTATCAGCACCCGGAATATGTGCATCAGGATCAACCCCTGCAGAACCCTGCGGCACTGTCTGCGGCTCTGGTTCCGGTTTCACCTCCGGCTGTTTTGCCCACTTCGGGATAAACATCTGAGATAATTTCGGGAATATTTCTTTCCGGTAAATAGACTCATAAGATCTGGTCAAAACCTTTTTCTGGTTGATCAGCTCTTTTTGGAACGCATCCCCTTTGATCAGAGAATACCCTGCAGGAACAAAGATCAGTAAAAGCAGCAGGATGATGCCTATGATCTTCACCGCAAGGGATCCCCTGCCTTTCTTTGCAGCAGCTTTTGTTTGCGGCTCATCCGCAGATGTTGTTCCTTCCTGCGCAGCTTCCTCTTTCGATGATTCTTCCTGCAGCTCTTCCGGCTGTGACTGTGGTTCTTCCGGTTGGAATTCTTCTTCTATTATGCTTTCTTCTGCCTGCAGCAGTTCTTCTGACAGCAGCAGATCTTCCGGCTGAGGTTCTTCTTCTGCCTGAGGCTCTTCTTCCACCGGCTCCACCGTATCCGCAAGTTCTTCTTCTGTCATTTCTAAAACGACTACTTCCGGAAGCACCCGTTCAAACTCGATCTCAGGCTCTTCCGGTTCTGTTTCCGAAGCAGTATCTTCTGTTGGTTCAGTTATGTTTTCTGCTTCTTCCAACACTAGCTCTGCAGTTTCTTCTGCCACTGCTTCTTCCGACACCGGCTCTGCAGTCTCTTCAGTCGCTGCTTCTTCAGGTTCTAACTCCACATTTTCATCTGCAGTTATTTCAACAGACTCCTCATCAACGGCTTCTCCCGTCGTTGTTTCTTCTGCTGAAGCCTCTGCTTCTTTCGCTTCATCCGCAGCGCTGTTTTCAGATACAGCGTCTTCCGCTGCAGCTTCTTCTGCCGCGGTTTCTTCTGCAGCATCATCAACGACAGTCTCCTGGGCAGCCTCTGAATCTGAAGAAGCGACCGATTCTTCAGGAACAACCGATTCAGTCTGTTCTTCCGTCAGGTCGTTTTTCTCTATGATGTTGTCTTTGTTTTCTTCAAATTCCATGTATTAAAAACGTCCGTAAATGGATGGTGTATAAGATCCCTGCAGGATCATCAGAATAGACCACGCCAGAACTGCGATCTGCAGGATCAGGTCCACAGAAACAAATGGAATGGTATTCTGTATTTTTAAATATAGTTTCTTAAATAGTCTCTGGAAGAATCCGCAGAAAAGGATTCCGCAGACAATGGCAAAGATCAGATCCGCATTTAAATAACCGATCACTGTCAGATGCTGCACAGAGGAAGTAAAGCTGAACAATTCCTTAAAATAGATCAGTGCCTGCGGCAGGTCAGCTGCGCGGAAGAACACCCAGCCAAGCATGACAACGATCATGCAGTAGATCCAGTTGAGAACCTTGACCGGGTTTTTATCCAGCCATTTTCCAAGGAACAAACGTTCCAGAATACTGAACAGGGCGAAAATCAGACCCCAGATAATAAAGGTGATGTCGGCGCCATGCCAGACACCGGTCACAAGAAAGACCACAAAAAGATTAAAGCAGATCCTTCCCAGATTGACACGTGATCCTCCCAGTGGAATATAAATATAATCCCGGAACCAGCTTCCCAAAGTCATATGCCACCTTCTCCAGAATTCCCGGATAGAAAGACTGGTGTATGGGTAATCAAAGTTTTCTTTGATCTGCAGTCCGAACATTTTGCCGATGCCGACTGCCATATCCGAATAGCCGGAAAAGTCAAAATAGATCTGTAAGGTATAAAGAAGCAGGCCAAACCAGGCTACAGGTGTACCTATGCCTTGTGGCTGTTCCCAGATCTTGTCACAGACCTCGGCGACCGTATTGGCAATAATGATCTTTTTGCCAAGTCCGTAGCAGAAGCGTTTCAGGCCGGCTGCAAAGTCTGCTGCGTGAATGGTCTCTGTAAAAGATTTCTCTTTCCCAACGATCTGTGCGCCAAAATCATCATACCGAAGGATCGGTCCCTGGCTCAATTGTCCGAAGAATGTTGTGAACAGAGCGTAATTTAAGAGGTTTTTATCCGCCTGCACTTTACCCCTGGATACATCGACAAGATAAGAGATAGACTGGAAGATCACAAAAGAGAATGCCAGAGGCATGATAATGTTTCTTCCGCTGAATAATCCAAAGTATTTATAGAAGGCCAGCCATTCCACATTTATAATGATCAAAACGACCAGCAGTGCCGTCCTTCCGACAATTCGTTCTTTGGAGGCAAATGCTCCTATTCCCAGTCCGCCAAAATAGTTGATCAGGATCAGAACAGCCAGAACGATCAAGCCTTTCCATCCTGCCAGATAATAAAAATATAAACTGAAAGTAAGGAGAATGACCTTGCAGACAATATCTCTTGCCTTGCTTCTTAAGACCCACTTAGCCAGGTAAAAAAGGATCAGGCAGGCCGGAAGAAACATCCATATAAAATTAGTTGAAGCAAATTCCATATATGATTAAGATTCCTGTTTTGAATCGATTAAAAACTCTGCTAAAACCTGGTTGCTGACATCGATCCCTTTTTGCGTCAGCCTGATGGCGTCTTCAGCAAATTCGATCATGCCTTTATCATACAGATCATCCAGAACAGGTCCGTAGACCATGTCGATATCTCTATGAAATGTATTTACAAAATCTGTCCGTGTAATCCCTTGTGTCAGACGAAGCCCTAAAAACATAAATTCCTCCATCTGCTCTTTCGCAGTAAGATGCTGCTCTTCTTCGTGCACGGCTTCCGGATTTTGTATATAAGCGCTCAGAGCATCTGTATTTTTCCATCGCTCATTTGCGACCATACTGGATGCATGAAGTCCAAGCCCCAAATAGTTTTCCCTTCTCCAATACCCGATATTATGACTGCAGGCAAAACCCGGCACGGCAAAATTGGATATTTCATATCGTTCGTAACCAGACTTTTCCAGCATATCGCGGGTGAAATAATAAATATCCCGTTCTTCTTCCTCTGAAGGAAGCAGCTTTACAGATCCATCAGGAAGGAAGATTCCATCTCTTTCCTCTCCAGAAAGAGTTTTTCCTTTCTTCAGCCATTTTTGAAAGTCAGTGCCATCTTCAATGATCAGGGAATAGGCGCTGATATGCTCCGGATGCCAGGTCCCTACCTGCCCCAGCGTCATCTGCCAGCTGGTCATCGTCTGCCCCGGTATCGCCTGCATCAGGTCAACATTGATATTATCAAATCCGGCTTCACGGGCTTCTTCAAAGCTTCTGACAAAATCCTCATATGTGTGGATCCTGCCGAGGGTACGAAGTTCCTCATCAATCGCGGACTGCAGTCCAAAACTGATACGGTTGATGCCGGCTTTTTTATAGACAGAAAGATCTGCCTTACTGACTGCTCCCGGATTACATTCGATGGAAAACTCCGTTGTTGGCCTGATCTTTTTCTGAAGAAACAGGCCTTTATGTTTTTCTTTTGTATTAGCGATACGGAAGTTCTGAAACAGGGAATCCGTGATCTTTTGAATCTGATCAGCCGGAAGCACAGAAGGAGTTCCTCCACCGATATAGATGGAAGATATCTCATAATCGGAATACTTCTCCCTACAGGATGCTATTTCTCTGCAAAGAGCATCCACATAACTTGCGAACTGTTCTTCACAATTTGCAAAAGAGACGAAATCACAATAGCGGCATTTCTGCACGCAAAAGGGAATATGAATATATAATTCCAGTTTTTCCATGGACCGCTCTTTCCTGTCAACACCGTATCTGAAATAGTATAACACCTCGTGCTGCAGATTTGAATCTTTATTTTTCCGCATTTTGGCCCATACTGCAAAAACTTCAGTATGGGCCAATCATTCAATCATATGTTATCCGGCAAATTCCGTCTTTACAGCAGCGGCTCCATCTCCAGTACCGGATGGCCAACTCCTGCAAGGTATTCCATTAATTCTCCCGGATCTCCCGGATCATTCATCACCGTTTCATCTGCAATCATATCCGTGAAGTTCTCAATACCATATAATTCCTGTGCGGTCTTATCCAGTTTGGTACGAACGACTTCTTTTAAAGCCTTTGGCATCCAAACGATCCTTGCACTGCCGCCTTCGGCTTTCAGGAATTTTTTGGATGCAATAAAGTGCTTGCCATGTCCCATGTAGCCTGGAGTCTGAACACCACCGCCTGTCATAGATGCCATCTCTGAGAAAGTCATGCCAAGTGGTGTCATGCCGGTATGCTCTCTGTTAACGATTGCAAATCCACTTGTCATTGGTTCGATGCCGCAGATACATTCGAAGCAGCCGCAGCTGGTCATTGGGTCTTCCAAAATGGAATATAAGGTTACCTGCTCAAGAGCACCATGAGAGTACTCACGGACAGCTTCATTCACATCTTCGTAAGCGCCAAGGTTTTCGTTGATCGGATGTTCCTTGGTAACGACCTGGCAAGGGCCGGTCGGATCCAGTTCATTGGTTGCTTTTGCATCCAGCCAGGAAACAGCTCCGCAGAGACCGAGCCTCTCCGGTGTGACAATACAGACGTGAGACGGTGAGAATGCCTGACAGAGAATGCAGGTGTAGAACTTGTCAACACTTTCATCCGTAAGGTTAGCCAGACGCTCATCTCTCTTGTCATAGATTTCATTAGCAATTGCACGCAGTTCCTTACACTTTTCCGGGTCTGTATAAATGGTGACCTGGCATTTATCCACGACCTTTTCATACTCACTCTTCACTTTTGCGTAAAGGATCTCACCGTAATGTTTCATGCGGAATCCTTTTTCAAACGCATCTTTATTAATACGGACACGGATGATGTCACGCTGTCCGGTATGCATGATTCCTTCAGCCTTATTGATAAATTCATGGAATTTCCGTTCAAATACCGGTTCAAAATCAGCCTGCAGACCTTTACCGGCAACCTCAACCAGGACGCCAAGATTCATTACGGAACCAGCTTCCACTTCATCAATATCCGGTCCGACCACTTCTATCTTATGGTCTTCCACTTCACTCAGATCACGGCTGCGGACCAGTTCGAATCCGTCCACTTTGGAGGTGTCAAAATCGACCTGCATATCTTTCTTACGGACGATCTCGCCTTCAAATGCAGAAGAATATGCCAACGGGATGTCAATATTTGTGACCTTGATCTTTATATCTCTTGCTTCCAAAGACGTCTCAATAAAATCATCCACATTTTCCTGAATGATCAGAGACTTTGGAACGCGCCACATATTTTCTGTATCATTTGTAATGACAGGGAATCCCAGTGCGATCGCTCCGCCGCCGCATGCTACAGTCATATCTCTGACCGGTTTAAATGCGTTGACAAATGCACGGAGTCTGACAAAGGTGTACTCCTGGAATCCATCCCAATCACCTGGTTCAATAGCGCCAAAGATCATTGCCGCACGATCGCAGAAGGAAATAATATGCGAAACCGTCCAGATATCCTGCCCGACTGCTACCACTCGAACAGGAAATCCCATATTGATTCCCATACGTTCCGCCTGATCAATGATCCTGCCGATCAGAAATACGAAGATACCACGGGACTGATAGCCTTTGATCAGCTCAGCAGCCTGCTCATCTGTCGGTGCCTCATCAATGAGGACAACAAATCCCGGAATATCTCCGGTAACCAGCGGCACACCCAGTTCGCGGACTTCCGCATCGCTGAAATGACCGTGATATTTTGTCCCCTCATACGGAGTTGGTGTCTCCACATACTTGCAGGCTTCGATCAGTTCCGCTGCCATTGCAGTCGCGATACCAGCATTAAAGATGGCTTCCGTTGACTGTCTGCGTTTGATCATATCCTGAATTACTTCCAATGCATCTCTAAGATCAGATACTTTAGAGATTTTGGTACCTTTATATGCCAGATTAACTGCACAGTTATACGCTGTTTCCGGCAGCTGCACCGGTGCATCCGGACCACATTTTGCTTCGATCTCGTCAATGCTTCGCTCCGCACGGATCATCATTTCGGATGCACCATCTAAAACTCTGTCAAATAATTTTTTCATTTTATTTCTCCATTTCGGCTTTGATCTGTCTGATTTCTTCTACTGCCTGTGCGCTGACATCATATGGGGAAAGACCACTTCTGTCCGCGTCTATCACTTCACTGTTATATGTGATATATCCCAGGATCACATCTTTCGGGATCCTGCTTTCAATAAAGGCTTTATCGTCTTCGCTGCGGATCTTGTTTCCCACAACATTTACTTTTGTGACGCCGATATCTGCTGCCAGCTGTTTTACCTTTTCATAAGTCTGAATACTTCTGGCTCCCGGTTCCACAACAACGATAAACTGATCCATGATACTGGCAGTTCCCCGCCCCAGGTGTTCCAGACCTGCTTCCATATCCATGATGACAACATCATCCTTACGAAGGATCAGACTGGAAAGAATGGCTTTGAGCATGACATGCTCTGGACAGACACATCCGCTTCCACCTGTTTCGACAGTACCCATGACCAGAAGTTTAACGCCATTGATCTCCTTTGCATACGTATCAGGGATATCTGAGACCTGCGGATTCAGTTTATAGAATTTATTATCCGCACTGGCTCCCGTCCTCTCTTCCACAAGTTTTCTCATTTTGGAGATCGGAGTAATGGCATTCACTTCTTCTTCTGTAAAACCAAGTGCCAGTCCGAGATTGGCATCCGGATCTACATCAGCCGCCAGTACGCACCGCCCTTCCTGCGCATATAATCTTGCAAGAGTGCTGGCCAGGGTCGTTTTTCCGACGCCGCCTTTTCCTGTAATTGCTACTTTCATGATCAGATTCCTAATGCTTCTCTTTTCTCTTCAATATGCTCGATCATCATTGTGGTCAGCATATCAATATCATTATTTACAATAAAGTTCGCACCTACCCAGTCCTTGATACCACTCTGTAAAAATCCTCTGACCTGATCCGATCCCTTGGTATATGGATCAACACCC
>JAZNHY010000307.1:0-2151 GCA_045577235.1 Lachnospiraceae bacterium | reverse complement strand
CAACCTGAAACAGGCCAGACATCCGCTGTTAGATCCTAAGACTGCGGTTCCGATCAGTGTTCCTCTGGGAAAAGATTACAATATGCTGATCGTGACCGGTCCGAACACCGGTGGCAAGACCGTATCTTTAAAAACGGTCGGTCTGCTTTGCCTGATGGGACAGGCAGGGCTTCATATTCCTGCTCTGGATGGCTCATCCCTTTGCGTCTTCCAGGAAATCTACGCGGATATCGGCGATGAACAAAGCATCGAGCAAAGTCTTTCCACGTTTTCTTCCCACATGAAAAACATTGTGGAGATCCTGGATCAGGCGGACAGTGCCTCCCTGGTTTTGCTGGATGAGCTTTGCTCCGGCACCGATCCGACCGAAGGCGCTGCTCTGGCGCAGGCCATCCTGATGCGGCTTTCCTATTTTGGCAGCAAAGTCATGGCAACCACCCACTACAGCGAGCTGAAGGTGTTCGCCATCAATACAGATGGCGTGCAGAATGCTTGCTGTGAATTCAATGTGGAAACTCTGATGCCGACTTATAAACTGCTGATCGGCCTGCCTGGCAAGAGCAACGCATTTGCTATCTCCGGAAAACTGGGTCTGGATGAGCGCATCATCGATGCCGCCAAAGAACGGATCGATCAGGACAGCATCGCTTTTGAAGATCTTCTGGCCAATATCGAATCAGATAAAAAGATGGCAGAGATTGAGCGCGAGGAAGCACAGCGTCTGAAGGAAGAAGCGCTGGCATTGGAAGAAAAGACTCGGCGCGAGCAGGAGAATCTGGACCGAAGAAAGAAACAGATCCTGCGGGAGGCAAACGAAGAAGCCTATAACCTGCTGCAGCAGGCAAAAGACTATGCAGACCTTGCCATCAAAGACATCCGCAAGGCAGAAAAAGGCAATATCTCGCTCAGCTCTTTAGAGCGCACCCGGACTGAGGTCGGCGCAAAAGCCAAAGATGCTTTAAGCCGGCTGGCCTATGTGCCGGAAAAGAAAGCGGGCGCCAAGGCCTTTGATCCTGCCCAGCTGAAGGTGGGCGATGCGGTGCACATCACATCCATGAGCATGGACGGCACCGTCACTTCTCTGCCGGATGCAAAAGGCAAGCTCTCCGTGCAGATCGGCAGTATGAACATGCAGGTCGCTGCTTCTGACCTGCAGGAAGCTATTCTGGAAACAATGGACGACGCCGATGCCCAGGGCAAGATCAAAAAGCACGGCTTCCGCAATAATGCATCAGCAAAGAATCATCCGACCGGAAAAAGCAGCGGTGTTGGCAATATCAAATATGAAAAGGCGCTGGGTGTTTCCGCAGAGATCAAGTTGCTTGGTTTAACAGTGGATGAAGCTCTCCTGGAGCTTGGCAAATATATTGATGACGCTTCCATCGCGCATCTGGAAAAGGTCCGCATTGTCCACGGCAAAGGCACAGGTGCCCTGCGTGATGCAGTCACTCATTATCTACGCCGTGAAAAACGCGTAAAGAAATTCTATCAGGCAGAATACGGGGAAGGCGATGCCGGCGTGACTATTGCAGAGTTAAAATAATCTGAGCTAGGATGAAAAAACGCAACGTGCTAAAATGGTAATTGCTTTCCGCACCGTGCCGAAAATAACATAAAGGATAACAAAAGAAGAATGGCAGAACGATTTACAAATTTGAAAACGGAAACTTTTTCCAAAGAGATCGATGTGGCAGATTTCATTGAAAACTGCGTGGATGTAGCCTATTTCAATGAATGCTGCAGCCAGTGCCCAAACTATGGCAAGACCTGGTCCTGTCCGCCGTATGACTTTGACCCGCTGGATATCTGGAATGATTACAGGACATTTTTAATATATGCCCGCAAAGTCTATACACCGCAGGATCTTTTAGAAAAAACTTACGAGCTGTCCGATATCATCCGTATAGGCGGTGAATTGACCATGGGATCCTTTAACAACGTAGATGAGGAGATGTGGCTTCTGCAGAAAGAATTCCCAGGCAGCCGCGTCATCGGCGGCGGAAGATGCACGCTCTGCGGAAAAGATAAATGTGCCCGCATTTTTGGTGATCCGTGCCGCTTCCCAGACAAAATGACCTACTCGATCGAAAGCCTTGGAGGAAACGTGGAAAAAGTTCTGGACCGCTACTTCAACGAAAAGATCTACTGGGG
>JAZNHY010000306.1:0-4734 GCA_045577235.1 Lachnospiraceae bacterium | reverse complement strand
ATATCCCTGGCATCCTCCACCAGCTCCGCCGCTGTGGGGATGCCGCTCACACCGGATCTGCGGGCAAGTATCCACATTTCGATGTGCTCGTCCGTATCGAAGCCATCGGCGTACTCCCGCACAGCGCCGGGGATGTCGTTCAAATCCGTTATACTGAAGATGAAATCTTCGCCTGCGGGGCTGTACTTTTCCAGCTCGATTTCATCTTCGGACACATTTACGCGCCAGTCCAGCTTCTCACAGGCTTCGATCCATGCGGTGCTGCTCATATCAGGCACTCTTATCACACTCCTCCATGATTCTATACAGTGCATGGCTTCCATCATAATAGGAATGCATCACATACTCTCCCTTGCGATGCGTACGACCATTTCGGGTATAGATGGTTTCTACGGCCTCCGGATCCGTGTGATATAATGAATCAGCTTTTCACGATGGAATGTCCTATTACAAATAAACAATCGCAGGAGGTAACACTATGAATCACAACGGACTGCTCCAGTGGATCTACACTCATATTTTGGATGAGCAGATGAACTCAGATCCGCGACAATTGGCCCTCGAGCTCAGGATGACCGAGAAGACCATCGATTCCGCCCTTCACAAAGAAGGCTCAGCTGAGTACACTCTTCTCTTCGAGCAGCTTCTTTCGCTGTGTGCCAAAAAGCAAATCAGCGTCGATCAGATTCTTCGCAAGTACTTCAGTGCCAACAGATAGCTTACTTTTTCCCCGCGGCACAGGAGAGAACAACGAATATGGCATGTGATAGCTCCTGCAGGATGGCAAGAGGCTCCCGCTCATTGGGATGAAAGGTATCCCCCATCGATGCATACAACTGTGTGGTGAGATCGGATATTCCTCTTTTCAAATCACTGCATTCTGACATGGACTCATTCAGCATCTCTTCATACTCCGCCATCTCTTTTGATCTGTTGGATATTTCCCGAAGCTGCGACAACGTCGACTCAAGAATCTCATTCTGCTTTGCCAGGCGTTCTTCCATTTCTTTGATCTGTCCCTTTTGTTCTTCACAGGTTTGGACGAGTTGGTTGGCCTGTCCCCTGTTTCGACACTTCTCAACATCTTCAACCGTTAGAAACGCATGTTTTTCCTTGCTTCTCAAGCTTTCACAGAACGCCTGGTGTATCCCTCTCAGAAACGCATCAATACCCATATTTCGGATATCTGAATATGTATATGTGGGGTGATAGGCTCTGCAGTCTGAAAGGGGCATCAGTATGTGAATCGAATCCCATTGCGTAAACAGCCCTCGGGGCAAGACTGTATTCAGATCCGACAATAGTCTGGCATCATCGCAGCACACTACAATCAGGTTTCCCTCTGTCATATCGTAGATGATTTCCGGGGAAACAACATCCGGACATGTGATCAGCATGATCGGGATTGGGCGCTCTTGATCCATGACAATGTCCACGACAGCGTTGATGGAATAATCGTCGAGGACAACAGGCCTTCTCGGATATGCATATTTTCCAATCATGCAGTTGATACGAGGTGAACTGAAGAGAATGCCTGGCAGCGTATCTTTTGTCTTCGGCAAGTCACGGGGAGATTTAATCGAACCGGCCAAGTGATCCTGGCAGAATTTAGCGTAGTAAAAGCATATTTCCTCATCGCTGTTTTGAATGATTGACATATTATAGACCCATCTTCTTCTTTGGAAGCTATCATCTTTGACGCCCAACCTCGCCGCCCACAGCATGTGCTCATCCCTGGTTTGTGCGGTCTGGATAATGCCTCTCACCCGATTATCTGTTGTTATGAATGTTCCTCCTTGGGAAAAGGTTCGCCAGTCAAAGAGGATATTGAATACATCACTGATTTGCTTGTACATCATACCAAGGACAATATCACCCACACCCATATCTTCCGACGCATCGTTCCCCCTGGTAATCCTGAGACATAACTTGTTTACCAATATACTTGTTGATTCCAACATGCTTTTTCCCTCACATGACGTACTTTTACTCTATGTTATCATGTAAGTCAGGTTTTGACTATGGACCTTTTTCGCCCAGGGCTCGGGAGAATTCGGAATGAACCGCCATGGTTAAATGCCGAAAACGCCCAAGCCTCGTCGCAAAAAGGGTCATAGCGCAGACTTCGATTTTATGATATGATTCTTTCATTGTATACGGGAGTGATAATAATATGACGCTGATCATGTACCTGGTGAACTACACAATCTCGGACATCTGCCATGGCAATCACAGCGAATGCGCCAGACGGCTGTGTATGAATTATCCCGACCTGAACAAACACATCAATCGAATCAAAGCGGGCGGAACCAGCGGAAGGCTCATGGAGGCCCTACTCGAGATGTATTGGCGGGAGGAATTGAGCCTTGATACCCCTCTAAAACAGTATTCAGAAACCCGGTTTGGCTCCGATATGGAAGCCGCTCAGGATGTGTGTTCCGAGCTGTTTTCGGAAATCCACGATAGAGTTCTGATACTGCCGCAGAACACGCAGGATACGTCCCACATCCTGAAAACAGCAAAAAGCCTCAACGAACTCATTCACAGGGGTTTCTGCTCGAAGTACTGCGACAAGAAGAAGTTCACAAATGAAGAATGCCCATTGAGGAAATACAGAGAGTTCATCCTTTCTCTGGAACGGGAGATGACGTCGATTTTGAATTGTGGTCGCTACAGCGAACGCAAATAGACCTTGCTCAGTTCTATAACGGTTTGCCGCTGCTCCGGGGTGCAGTTCGACAGCGTCTCTGTCAGCCAATCCAATTCTGGCAGTTTACTGTTCGGCTCATGATCCAGCAGCAGTGAATCCGGCGTGGTCCTGAGCATAGCGCAGATTTCAAGCAGTGTGTCCACGGACATACCTACGTCGCCTAGCTCAATGCGCGCATAGAACCGCAAGGCACGATCGATTTTCTCAGCAGCCTGCTCCTGCGTCAGTCCCATAGCCAAACGACGTCTGCGAATCTCCGCGCCTACGATTTTCTTATCATACCCCATCATTATACCCTCGTTTTCTTATCAGTACCTATATTATGCGTCATATTATGCTTGCAAATAAGGACCTTACAGGGTATACTAAGTAGGTACAATAATACTTGCGTGATGAGCTATGGATTATTGGGTATATGGTACCGTTGACTTTTTCGATTAGAAGAACTGCTCTATGTTCGACAACCCAAGAGATATGGTTGATGCGCATTCAAACCAACCGATATTTAAAACACAAGCTATTGAAAGAGGTACAGATATGGATATAAGCAAAAACAATCTCGCTATGTTGGAAGACATTCTTGATATGGATTGCAGTCAGATGACAAAAGATGATCTGGAGAAGCTACTGAATACCGAATTGGATAAACCGGCAGAGAAGATCAACACAAATCTGGTAGAAATCCTGCTTGAAATTCTGGATCCCTCTACCCCATCTCCTTCGCAGATCGAAAAAGGGTTTTCAGAATTGGTTGATCTGATCGAATCGGATATCGCCCTCCGTACTTTCGTAAATGCAGAAGGCAAACCGTACCAGTTTAGTACGGTTTGCGATGACATTGCATTCCTTATGATTGAGCAGTATGAGAAGCTGGGAAAAAATAAGCCCCATGAAGTAAGATTACTTAGGAGCGCCGCAAAGAAAGGACAGGCAGCCCTGTACCTGGTCATCGCCAACATCTTCCAGGATAAACTCGACGAGGCGATTCATGGAGCTGTTCAGGGCGCATACGATTACCTTTTGGTCGCCGCTGATCTAATTGGGGGAATGTCAGGCGAGGATATGGAAATCCAGGTAGAATTATCTACTCTGCACATGGATTCCATTAACCAGCTGATCAAATACGCAAAAATGGGAGAATGCGACAACATACCCGAGTTAAACAAAATTGCCTCTGAAGCCCATGACAAGGAATTGCATATTTGCTCATACGCCCCAAAAAACAATAGAGTGTGACTCCAAATATACTGTCCATTGTGGCTACTTCCCAAAGTATCGGATGACGCAGCGATGAAGTCAACTTTTGCGTACCATAGGAGTCCGCAGAAGTCGTCTTAGTAGCCAGATGTGACGACTCACGCAACCGTCAGGTGGATGAAAACTCCATCAAGTCCTCCATCCGGCAGTGGAGAGACCTGCTCAATCGGAGCAGTGTTTCTCCGGCAGTTTTGTTGATATCTCTCTGCTTCTGCTCGAAAAGCTGGATCTGACGTAGAGCAACGCCTGAATCAGCAGCCAACTGCGATTGCGACAGTCCGCAGTTTTCACGCCTTGTCCTGAGTCTGGTGAACGGATAGTATTCTTTTAGTAATCCATCCATCTTCTCAACTATGTGCGAAATGTTCATCTCATGGTAGACCGAATACATCTCGATAAGCCGATTCAGCGGGACAGCCTTAAGAATGTCCATGAAGGACATGCCCGAAAACCACTGGTAATAGGCAAGCGCCCAGCCCGCCCAGTATTCGGGGGATTTATCCAAATACATGGCATCTGCGGTATCAGCGAAGGGAATTCTCGCTTCCTCCAGAACCAGCCGCGCAAGCTCACATCCGTTTATGCCTGCAACATAGCGCGGATTGCCGATCGCGAACTGCTTGGAAGCATTTGAAACGCAGAACGCATTTCCAAAGACCTCCGGCGAAATCTCAAGGGTCATCACTGCGAAATCAACCGCATGACCAAGGACATTTTGGGCGCTCTGCACATAGCTTTCATCGTAAGCGCGTATCTCCATTGCGAAT
>JAZNHY010000305.1:0-3048 GCA_045577235.1 Lachnospiraceae bacterium | reverse complement strand
CTCGTGAATTAATTCGTCGATCAGAGGCATCAAAGTCTGCGAGTGAGTTACTTTGAACTCACCCACTTTCATGCCCAGGATCTCTCCGTCTTCAATTATGGCTGTCGAGGCGATCTGCCCCGAACTTTCAATTGCCAGGATCCTCATATTATTTATTCGATGGTAATCTTTCGATAATCAAACCCTTTATCCAGGTCTTTTTCAATGGTTACAAACTTGGTATGCTCCGGCAGGATCTCTGCGATCTGCTTTCCCCATTCGATGATGCAAACGCCTTCTCCGAACGCGTACTCGTCAAATCCGATCTCTTCCATTTCATCCGGATCTTCGATCCGGTACACATCAAAATGATACAGCGGAAGACGTCCTTCTTCATACGTCTGCAGGATCGTAAAAGTAGGCGAACAGATCGGTGTTTCAATGCCCAGACCTTTTGCAAAGCCTGCCGTAAATACGGTCTTGCCTACACCCAGATCGCCGTCCAGGCAGAAGATATCGCCAGGCTCGGCGCTTTCGCCTGCCTGCAGTCCCAACTGATAGGTATCGTTTTCGTTCTGTGATTCAAAAACCATCTTAGTCTTCCGGTAAGAATGCGTTATGGACCGCACGTGCAGCTGCATCCGCATTGATCTCATCAATGATGACGGTGATGCGGATCTCGCTGGTTGCGATCATCTTGATATTGATATCAGCATTGAACAGTGCTTCAAACATTTTTGCTGCAACCCCTGGATCTGTCATCATGCCGGCACCAACTACAGATACCTTGGCAATGTTTTCTTCATGCTCGATCCGCTCTGCGGTCAGCTTGGACAGATTTGCTTCCAGTACTTTTAATGCATCCTGCAGATTCTTGCGGTCAACAGTAAAGGAGATATCCTTTGTGCCGTCACGGCCGACGCTCTGCAGAATAACATCTACGGAAATACCCTGGGAACCCAGGAGATTAAATACTTTAAAAGCAATACCCGGAATATCATGCAGGCCAATGAGGGATATGCGCGCCGGGCTCTTATCTACTGCTACACCACTGATCAATTTTCTTTCCACTTTTAATTCCTCCCTGACTATCGTACCCGGTGCGTCGCTCAGTGAAGAGCGTACGACCAGTTCCACTCCATATTTTTTTGCCATACCGACGCTGCGATTATGCAGTACCTGTGCGCCAAGTGTGGCCAGATCCAGCATATCATCATATGTGATCTCATCCAGTTTTCTTGCCTCTGGAACGATACGCGGATCGCAGGTGTAGACGCCGTCTACATCGGTATAGATCTCGCAGGCATCTGCATGCAGTGCTGCTGCCAATGCTACAGCCGTTGTATCCGATCCGCCGCGGCCAAGGGTGGTCACATCGTCGTAACGGTTGACTCCCTGGAACCCGGTGACCAGAACGATCTTATTGTTTTCCAGTTCTGAACAGATGCGGTTTGTGTCGATTTTTTTCAGCCGCGCATTGCCGTAAACTCTGGATGTCCGCATTCTCACCTGGAATGCGTTTAATGAAACGGCCGGCACACCCAGTTCCTGAATGGCCATGGCGCACAAGCTGACGGAGACCTGCTCTCCTGTACTCATCAGCATATCCAGCTCACGTTTGGATGGTTTATCCGATATGGTCGCTGCCAGATCCAGTAGGTCATCTGTGGTATCGCCCATTGCCGAAAGAACAACGACGACCTGATTTCCTTTCTGGTACTCTTCCACGCAGCGGCGCGCTACATTGAAGATCCGCTCCTTGTTGGCTACTGATGAGCCCCCGAATTTCTTAACAATTAACATATTCTCACTCCTGTTTCCCCAGCAGGCGGTCCATTAAAGTTTCGCCCGGGGTGATTAAAATGCCTGACTGCGCAGCTTCCCTCTCGTTGTAATGCAGATGGTTCTGCTGCTTTGCTGTGCTGTCAAATAAAATATATGGAACAGGTTCCCCTGAATGGGTCCTGATACATATCGGTGTCCGGTGGTCCGGTGTGATCAGCATGCGGTAGTCCACGCCCTCAAGGCCTTCCACAACCGGCTTTATCAGCCGCTGATCCAGATATTCGATCGATTTCACTTTCTTTTCCACGTTGCCCTGATGACCCATTTCATCCGGTGCTTCCACATGGATATAAGCAAAATCGTAACCGTCTTTTAACAGTGCGTCCAGCGCTGCCTGTGCTTTGCCTTCGTAATTGGTCTCCAGCTGTGCGTTAGCACCTTCTACCTCACAGACCTTCATGCCTGCGCCGCGTCCAATGCCTTTTAAAAGATCCACAGCACTGATCATGACACCTTTCTTACCGCTCCGTTCAATGAACGGGGAAAGCATCGGCTTGGTGCCGGCGCCCCAGAACCAGATGCAGTTCGCAGGATTTTTGCCGTTCTTTCTTCTCTCCTCATTCAGCGGATGATGATTCAGGATCTGATAACTTTTTTTCATCATCTCCGTGAACCGTCTGGCATCTTCTTTGGTGTCGTCACTTGCGGATGCATCCGGCAGATACTGCCCGATTACCTCTCCCAAATGGTCATGCGGCTGTGCAAAATCCAGAACTTTGCCATGGTTCCAGATGCAGCAATGGCGATAGCTGGTGCCTACATAAAACTGGAACTCTTCATTTTCCAGATCCGCACGCAGGGCATCCAGAAGGATGGCGGCATCCTCTGTAGAGATCTCCCCGGAGGAATGATCGGTAATGATCAATTCTTCAAACGGCACGTCTCCTGCAGCACCTTCCGGCTCTGCCAGTGTTACCACATTGACACGCATGGCAATATCGGTATCTTTCATATCGATGCCGATGCTTAAAGCCTCCAATGGGCTCCGTCCGGAATAATTTGCCCGCGGGTCATATCCCAGAACAGCCAGGTTTGCCACATCGCTGCCTGGCTTCATATCATCCGGCACCGTCTTGACCATGCCCACTTCGCTCATTTCTGCAAGGGCATCCATCATTGGAGTTTTTGCATATTCCAGCGGCGTCATGCCGCCTAATTCTTCTATCGGGCGGTCTGCCATCCCATCGCCCAGAATCACAACATATTTCATTTATTTTACCTGCA
>JAZNHY010000304.1:0-2351 GCA_045577235.1 Lachnospiraceae bacterium | reverse complement strand
CGTAGCACCAATCAAAGTAAACCGGTCAACAGAGATCCTCCGAACTGTAGTCTGCTCCCCGTTTTCAATAACAGCATCAAAAGCAAAATCCTCCATAACCGAATACAATGCTTCTTCAACCGGTTTGCTCAAACGATGAATCTCATCTACAAAAAGGACACCGCCTTTTGGAAGCTGTTTGATAATAGCAAGGATCTCGCCCGGATATTCAATAGCCGGACCAGATACGATCTTCATACTTCTTCCCATAGAATTAGCAATGATCCCTGCCAAGGTTGTTTTGCCGAGTCCCGGAGGGCCATAAAGAAGAACGTGATCGATCGGCTCATTTCTCTCATTAGCCGCCTGTATATAAATCTTCAGGTTGTTTTTGATCTTCTCCTGACCGATATAAGAATCAAAATCCTGAGGTCTGAGATTATTCTCGACCTCTTTTTCTTCTATGATCAGATTTGTATTGATTGCATCTTTCGCCATAACAGTTTCCGATTGTATCTTTTTATTGTGATCTTTTTGTTAAAAGGTAATATTTGCAAAGATCAGATCAATGATCTCATCGACAGACATTTGATCACTGATTTCAATATTTGCAAGTGCTCTTACACAGCTGGTACGGTCAAAACCGGTTGCCACAACAGCATTGATTGCTTCATTTACACGGTCATCCTCTTTAGAAGAGGCCTTACGGACATCCGTTCCTACGGCAAGAAGTTCTTTGCTCATTTTGCCCTTTAATTCTACGATGATCTTCTGTGCAGTCTTTGCACTGATACCTTTGGAAGTGGCTATGAGTTTATCATCACCGGATGCAATAGCCATCTTAAGAGTATCAACGCTGACACCAGATAAAATATTCAAAGCACCTTTTGGACCGATGCCGCTGACTTTCAGAAGCATTTTGAACATCTCCAGCTCGCTGCCGGAAGTAAATCCGCAAAGGGAGACATCCTCTTTTCCAAAAGCCATGTAAGTATATATGGTAACTTCATCCCCTTCTGTCAGGGAAACCATAGAAGACAGAGGCATTTGAATGATGTAGCCAATGCCATGATTATCTAAAACAATATGATTATCATTGATTTGGGCAACAATGCCTTTAATGTATCCGATCATTACTTCTTGTAATTAACAATTCCTGCAAAATCTTTCTTTAAGGAAGCTCCGCCGACTAAGCCGCCGTCAATATCCGGCATGGTAAATAATTCAGCAGCATTTTCAGCATTCACAGAGCCGCCATACTGGATACGGATCTGATCGGCTACTTCTTTGCCATAGAGATCATTGATCGTCATTCTGATATAAGCACAGACTTCCTGGGCCTGTTCTTTTGTAGCGACCTTGCCGGTTCCAATAGCCCAGATCGGTTCATATGCAATAATGATACCTTCTGCATCCTCTGCGGAAATATCCTTAAATGCTTTTTCAATCTGACCTTTTACCAGTTCCAGAGTATCTCCATTTTCCCTCTGTTCCAGTGTTTCTCCGCAGCAGACAATAGGGATCAACTCATGATTTAATGCTGTATGGATCTTTTTATTGACAGTATCATCTGTCTCGGCAAAATATTGTCTCCGCTCAGAATGTCCAATGATAACATATTCTACGCCAAGTTCATACAGCATATCCGCTGAAATTTCACCAGTAAAAGCGCCTTTTTCTTCCCAATGCATATTCTGGGCGCCAACAGCGATATTGGTTCCTTTCAAGGCATCAATAGCTGCAGGGATATCTACAAAAGGTACACAGAAAACGACATCGTCTTCGCTGTCATTAACTAAAGGAGCCAGTTCTTTTATCAGCTCTTTGGCTTCCAGTGAAGTCTTATTCATTTTCCAGTTGCCGGCAATAATCTTCCTTCTCATCGATTCTGAATCTCCTTTTTATTTTGTTCCGCATACTTTCGCTGCTGGCCTTCAATCCGGGAAACAACTTCAGCAACGTTATCCCTGGGATCATCCTCCCATTTCACGACATCATTATCGATTAAAAATTTTAATAGTAAAATATCCATTTTATTTATCCTGAATAGCAGTAATTCCTGGAAGCTCTTTTCCTTCAAGGAATTCCAAAGAAGCACCGCCTCCAGTGGAGATTAATGTCATTTTATCTCCATAGCCTAATTCATTTACAGCTGCCGCACTGTCACCACCACCGATGATCGTAATCGCATCATCCATGTCTGCCAATGTCTTTGCAATTTGCTTTGTGCCTTCTGCAAAATGAGGAACTTCAAAGACACCCATTGGTCCGTTCCAGATAACAGTCTTCACATCTTTTAATGCATCTTCAAAAAGCTGGATGGATTTTTCACCAATATCAACGCCCATTTTGTCATCCGGAATGTTCATGAT
>JAZNHY010000303.1:0-12818 GCA_045577235.1 Lachnospiraceae bacterium | reverse complement strand
CATTGAGACAATGCACCGCCAGGCGGAATTCAGTATGATCTCTCATGGTGTTCCATCTGTACGCCTGGTATCCATCCCTGCACTGATGTGGATCAAAGCAGAGAATAAACCGCAAAACTATCCGCCAATCGCTGAATATATGCTGGATAAAGTAGTTGCAGCATTGACAGAACCGCTGACAGAAGAAGAAAAAAATCCACATATTCCGGAAAGCGATTTCGATTTTGGCGATCTGACTTTTGAGGGTGAGAGCTATGAAGATGCCCTTGAAAAGTTTGAAGCATATTTTGAGAAGTACGGAATGACCGACGGTATACCAGCGCTCCCTCCAACACCAGAGGCAGTTGAGAAGCTGCTTACCGGTACCACTCGTGACCGCAACGAGGTTTTGGATGGTGTAATGCAGCCTGGCAACGGCATTGTGACGATTGAAAAGATTGCGATCAACGCTGCTATGGCAGGCGCAAAACCGGAATTCATGCCTGTCATCATTACCGCAATTGAACTGCTGATCGATCCTGCGTTCCTTTCCTGGCATGCACTGGCTGCTATCAACAGCGATTCACTTGTTATTTATGTTGGCGGCCCGATAGCTAAAGAGATTGGAATGAGTGGACGTGGTGCTTTCTTTGGCCCAGGAAATCCGGCTAATAATATTATCGGCCGTGCAGTCAGTCTGTGTGCACTGAACCTTGGATGGATCGAGTTTGAATATCACGGAGGAATGTATGGTCAGGCATCCCGTTTCTGCAATCTGGTCTTTACAGAAAATGAGGAGCTCAGCCCTTGGGAAACCTATTCTGTCTCCCGTGGATTCAGCCCGGAGGACAGTACGGTTATGGTGGAAGAAATCTTCTACATGGACGGCGTTTTCCAGCTGGGTAATCTGGCAATGCCTTCCGGCCTTTGGACCAGAGGTCTTTACGGTGACATCGACAACATCGCAGCTAAGGCTGTTGGTGAGCATCCGATGCTGGAGACATTTAAAAAGAGCAATAAAACAGATAATGAGGCTGCCAAATTCTTTGGTGACGGCGGCGTGCTTCCGGCTATGATGGGACAGGCCTATGGCGTAATTCTTTATCCAGGTGAGGCACAGCAGCTGGCAGAAGTCGGCTTTACACGTGAGAAACTGGCTCGTTATATTGCAGATTATAAGGCCATTCCTTGGGAGGAATTTGACGAGGATACACAAGGCAAGATCCGTGAGATTGCTGAGAGCGGCATCATGCCAGGTCTGACGTTAGAAAACTGCCAGCCTGGCGGCAAGATCCCTGTGATGAACTCCAACCGCCTCGCTATTTTTGTAGCTGGGCACATGTCCGGACAGACGCTTGGCCTGAAATGTATGGGCAGTTACGGTGGACGGTTTGGCAAAGTGGAAGGATTGAATCCTTGTGATCCTCCATTCCATATCAAGAAGATCACCGGCGCTACTTTGACCAAAGCAGGAAAGTAATACGGAGGCGTCTGAATCTATGGAAAAAAAACCTGTTATGGATCTGAAGATCGATTTTAACGGTCCTGTGTTGAAGATGAAGGGAGAAAACGCAGAAGTCGTGATGATTCCTTTTAAAGGCACTGTAAAAGGTGAGATTTTCAATGGGATCATAGAACCGTGCGGAGTGGACACACAGGTGGTAAATGCTGCCCATGTCCGTCATATGTCTGCCCGTTATATGATGACCGGAAAGGACAATACAGGTGCAGATGCTCATATTTATGTAGAAAACAACGGCTGGTTTGATGATGATGCACAGCAGCCAGGAAGCAGTTTTCGTACTGTGCCTACATTTTATACGGATAGTTCTGCCCTTGCTCCTTACCTTCATTCAACGCGTTTTACCGGAGAGGGCAGTATGGAAGCGGATGGACTCCATATCCGCTATTATGAAATCTGAACTATGATCATCAACACCGGACAGAGAACGGATATTCCTGCCTTTTATGCTGAGTGGTTTGCGAACAGACTGAAAGAAGGTTTTGTCTGTGTCCGCAATCCCTACAACCAAAATCAGGTCAGCCGCTATCGGCTGGATCCTGCGGTTGTAGACGTGATTGGTTTTTGCACAAAGAATCCGGCACCGATGTTCCCTTATATGGAACTGCTTAAGGATTATGGACAATACTGGTTCGTTACGATCACACCTTACGGACGGGATATTGAACCAAATGTACCGGATAAGCATCAACTGATTGAAGATTTTAAGACACTGTCCACTATTGTTGGAATCAATTCCATTGGATGGAGGTTTGATCCGGTTTTTATTTCCGATCGATATGGGGAGGAATACCATATCCGGGCCTTTGAACAGATTGCAGCTGCATTGGAAGGCTATACGGAAACTGCAGTCATCAGTTTTATTGATCTATATCCGAAAGTCCGACGGAACTTTCCGGAAGTGCAGGAGGTAACAAAAGAGCAGAGACTCAGACTGGGGCAAGAGTTTATTCGGATTGCCTGCGCCCATGGAATGACAGTTAAGCCATGCGCAGAGGGTGATGAACTTGCTGCATATGGAGCAGACTGCAGTGGCTGTATGCGGATCCGTGATTATGAGAAAGCTATTGGCATGCATCTGAATGCTCCAAAAAGGAAAGGCGCCAGAGCAGAATGCGCCTGTTATATTTCCTGCGATATCGGCGCATACAATACCTGCAGGCATCTTTGCAAATACTGCTATGCAAATACAGAACCATCGGAAGTGCTTGCTCAAAGCCGCTTACATGATTCCAAATCACCGTTTTTGATCGGTAACTACATGGATGGAGACCTGATCCATGATGTACCGCAAAAGTCATGGATCGACAGGCAGATGAGCCTCTTTTAACACAATACGGAAAAAAAGAGGAGAAGGATTTCCTTCTCCTCTTTGCATAACGTGTTGTACAGTAACTTCTGAACGGAAGTCTTACACTTAGCGGCCATAGCGGTCGGCAAGGAAGAAATAGCAGGAACTAGTCCAGCTTGACCAGAAGAGCTGGCTTTCGCCGAACGCAGTAAGTGAACGGTCGCCAAGGCCGGTTATTGCGTTGCAGATGTGGAAGAATCCCGCACGGTTCAAAGTACGGCAATAGCTGAGTGCAGCTTCCTTTGCCTCTTCCAGGTAACCGCAGTTTTCCAATGCCATTGGGACAAAAAAGTGTGTCGGCGTAATGACGCTGCCGGCAGAAAAACCATGCCGCATATACGGGCTGTCCATTGCTTCCGAAGCGTATCCGTTTTCTGTTTTGAATCCGCCATCACGCAGTAAATGTGCGATCGTCTTATCGAGAATGTCTTTTGGCAGACGGTCACCAAGCAGCACAGGAAGGCAAAGGGTTACATTATCATTGACGGATTTTGCACCTGTCTCTTTGCAGAAGCAGAACCACCGCTCTCCATCCCAAAGTGTTTCGATCATTTCATCAATCACTTGTCTGGACCGGCGAAGATAGGTTTCCTGCGCACTTTCACTCATGCCGATTGTTGCGCCAAAGCGGGCGATCGCTTCCAGATTAAGAGCCAGGAAGGTGTTGAGGTCAGGGCAGATCTGAGGCATTCCGAGTCGATACTGCGGTGCATCCTCCCAGCCGGTTTCCAGTGCACGCTGATAAGCGCACAGTGCGCCTTGTCCCGGACGGAAGCGGAAGAAATATTCAGTCCATCCGATCAGGCGGTCCAAAAGCCAGTGTTTATCCTCCAAAGACGGTGCTGCAGCATCGATGACTCCGTACTCCATCAGCCAGAGCAGGGCCAGTCCATGGATCGGTGGCTTCATGGATGCTTTGCCAGGCAGATGTTTGAAGCCAACTGCGTCACTGAGACGTCCATTACGATCCTGGAATTCGAAGCAGGAGCAGAAAACATCCCACGAAAGCTGTGGGTCATTGTGCAGAAAGACGGCCTGCATCGGCATCTGCCAGCCAAATGCGGACTCAAAAACACTGTGCATCATCTTGACCATAGGTCGCTTGTAATCATTCTCATCATCCGGGTCTACCATCAGCGACCAGGTCTGCCAAAGCGCTTGAAGTCTTCGAGGCTCAAATTCCTCAGGCAATTCAGGCATTATGCGTTCGCAAAACTCACTAAATTCATCATGAACAGAGGCTACGCCAGCCTCATAGACAGGATAATCTTCCCGCCGCCGTGGGAGCGGGTCGGAATTGTAATCGACAAGCGCGACTTCTACAACACCGTTTTCATCCGGAAGGATATCCAACCCCATCGGGCTGCGGCGCAGCGTTCCGCACAGAGGTGTGACACGGAGCCTGCATGCACCGAATTCAACATCATGACTGCCAAGTCCATCTTCGATCGGAATAGAAGATGGTCCTCCCATAAAACCAGGACGGCAAATCAGACGCAGTGCAAGTCCGTTCTCTCCATGCGCCATCACCATTCTTCGTTCTGCAATGCAGAAGCGGATGTCGCCCGATGCTGTTTCAACGATAACCTCTTCCGGTGTTGTATTCAGAAAGCATGGCAATGCAACACCGTCTTTGACGGCCAGCAGCTGAACCAGGCGGAAATTGTTCGATTTGGTCATATCTGTCATTGCGTACTCTACGCTCCGACAGTTGCAAAGCCACAGACTGCTCTTGCCAAGGATATTGTCTGCCCGCAGATTATCATTCGCGAAGCAAAAATAAGATCCGCGCCGGGAAAAAGGCGCATCCAGTAGATTTACAAACTGTTTTTCCATCATCTTCCTCCTTAAAATAAATACCTACCCTGTATGGTCATCGTAGCATATGCGGTTTTACTTTTCCACCTCCTTTGGACAGAATCTGCTTTGGAAGCAGAGATGACACTTTAACAGGGGAAGCTGGTATTGACAATAACTGAATGTTCATTTATTATTGAAATACAGCAGAAAAAGCCATAAAATGTTAAGTCAAGATTAACCATTGTAAAGATTAAAAAGTGGGGCAAGTATGCGGACAAGAGATCTGAACAAGCAACAGAGGATTAAGGAAGCAATTGTTCATGTGATTCTGACAGAGGGGATCAACGGGGCTTCGGTGGCAAAGATTGCCCAGACAGCCAGTGTATCGCCGGCAACGATCTATATTTATTACTCCAATAAAGAGGAAATGCTGGCTGAAGTGTTCAGTGAGTACTCCCGTCAGACTTATCATTATCTGATGCGGCGAATGCATCCGCAGATGAGTGCCAGGGAGCTGATCGAAACGATCGTTAGAGGAATCTATTCCTATACGGTTGAAAATGAAGAGGCCTTCAGTTTCGTAGAACAGTGCTCGAGATGTCCTTCTCTTTCACAGACAGTGAAAGAAAGTGACTGCTGCAGAGAGGTATTTGACCTCATCCATAAATACCAGGACCTTGGAGTTGTAAGACGCTACAGCGATCCAAGCCTCTATGCAGTCCTGTTCACACCGGTCAAGTTTCTGGCGCAGAATCGGCGTATGATGAAATATGATATTAATGCGCAGCTGGATGAACTGGTCACGATGATGCAGAATCTGCTGCTGGTTTAACAATAATTCCCTGCCTGATGCGGCAGGGAATAAAAAGCATTTTAGGTAAATGAACATTCACTTATGGAGGAAAATATAATGTTAGTAGTACCAGTTTACAACATGATCTTAACACCGGATGCCACTTTGTTTTTCCCTACGGAGCAGGTAAAAAAATGCGCGGGTGGAAAAGGCATTACGGTAAATGAAAAAGTCATTCTGATCGTTGCGAAGGAAAATGAAAATTTTCATGAAATGACACCGGAAAGCTTTTACCCTGTCGGAGTAGCAGGTTCGATCACAGAAATCAATTCAGAAGGGTATACGGTGATCAAGACGCTTTACCGTGTCAATGTAGCAAGTGTAGAGATCAATCCCGATCATACGATTCAGCTTGAGATTTCAAGACGCAGCGACATAGAAGATCTGGATGAAAAGACAGCCAAAGAAAAGCTGAAAAACCTTCTTCAGGAGATGCGGGAATATGCGGCTGGTTTCCAGTGGGCGAATACTGCGGATTACTATATTGATCAGGTCAATACGATCGGGACTGCGGCTTGCATGATGAGTCCGTGGCTGAAGGTTTCCAACAAGGAACGTTATCAGATATTAGAAGAAGACAGCGTGGTAAAGAGGACGGAGATGATCGAAAAGATCATGTACGATTTTCTGGAAGTCGGACGTATCACAAATGAGGCAGTCAGTTCCCAGCAGAAAGAGTATCAGCAGATGTACCGTGAATCCGCGATCAAACGACAAATGGAGCATTTGCAGAAAGAGCTGGATGAAATGCATCCGGAGAATGTGACCGACGTGCAGAAATTTGCACAGAAGATCGCAGAGTCCGGAATGAATGAGACTGCCCGCAAAGAAGCAGAAAAAGTTCTGAACCGCCTGAAACAGGAAGGAAAAGAAAGCGTGGAATCCGGGATTCTTTATGATTACCTGGATTTTGTCACCAATCTCTCCTGGAAAAAAGAAGAGGCGGGGCATATTAATCTGGAAGCAGCCAGAAAAATCCTGGATGAAGATCACTATGGCTTAAAGAAAGTGAAGGATCGGATTATTCAGCAGATTGCGGTGATGAACTTAAAGAAGCAGCAGTCAGGTTCCATCCTTTTGTTTGTCGGTGCACCGGGAACCGGAAAGACCAGCATCGGAAAGAGCATTGCCAGAGCGCTCGGAAGGGAATATGTACGCGTCAGCCTCGGCGGAGTGCATGACGAGTCGGACATTCGCGGGCACAGAAGAACCTACATTGGAGCTATGCCCGGACGGATCATGGATGGCATACAGAAAAGCGGTGTATCGAACCCCGTTATGGTGTTGGACGAGGTTGACAAACTTTCTGCATCTTATAATGGGAGCCCTGCAAGCGCTCTCTTAGAAGTGCTGGATCCGGAGCAGAACAATACCTTTACAGATCACTATATGAATGTGCCGTATGATCTTTCGGATGTATTGTTTATCTGTACTGCCAACACAACAGACACGATTCCGGAACCGCTCTTAAACCGTATGGAAGTGATCCAGTTTACCGGGTATACACCGATCGAAAAGCTGCAGATCGCAAAGAACCATCTTGTTCCGAAATCCATGGAAAGCATGGGGATTTCTAAAGATCAGATGGAGATTGAAGATGCTGCACTTGAAAGTCTGATCTCTGACTATACAATGGAAGCCGGAGTGCGAGGTCTGCGTAAACACATTGATACGTTATGCAGGATCATGGCCGTTAAGGTATCGGAAAGTCCGGATGAAAAAGTGATCGTCACGCCAAAAGAGGTAAAAGAAGAAATGGAGAGCCGTCCGGTGCAGCATAATGAGATACTTCCGGAGCCAACCGCGGGCGTTGTTACCGGACTCGCGTGGACGCCTGTCGGTGGAGAAATCTTATATATAGAAACTCTGCTGACAGAAGGAAAAGGAAACCTGATCATTACCGGTCAGCTTGGTGATGTTATGCAGGAGTCCGCCAGGATCGCGCTGAGTCTGGTGAAATCAATCCTTCCGGAAGAGTCCAAGATCCTTCAGGAGAAAGACCTTCATATCCATGTACCGGCAGGGGCAGTTCCGAAAGATGGACCCTCTGCAGGCGTGACGCTGACAACAGCACTGGCTTCCCTGCTTAGCGGGAAAGTGGTCGATCCTCATATTGCAATGACAGGCGAAGTAGCACTTCGTGGCGCTGTCACGCCGATCGGCGGCTTGCCGGAAAAACTAATGGCAGCTGAACGTGCCGGCGTGACAAAAGTCTTTATTCCAAAGGCCAACATGGACGACTTGAAAGATGTAGCGCAGGAAGTAAAAGATAAGATTGAGATTGTCCCGGTGACAAAAGTCACAGATATTTTGGAAGCAGTGGGGATCCTTGAGGCAGGCACCTTTCGGCTGTGCGCGTAAATGATATTTCACTGATGTCTTATCAGAAAACCCCTGCGCATGATTACTGCGCGGGGGTTTTTGAGGAGGGGAAGTATTCTGTTAAAGCTGTTTTAGGGACGTTCCTTTCTTATTTCCGTTTAAAAGTGATCCTGAATATCTTCCGGTTGCTGCCAGTTTTGCGGGGGTTGATCAGTGAATTGGTCTTGCTCGGTATTTGGTATCAGTCCAGGATTTTGACTCTGCCCGGCAGCTTGTTCCGGATTCGTCAAGTTCCCGTTTTCCTGCGCATTTATTTCGTACCTTTCGTTTTGAATCACAGTTTCCAGCTTTTGCTGCAGCTTTTCTAAATGCGCTTTATTTCCTGCTACGCCCTTAACGGAAATTGCCGGAGCGCTGGCTGGAGCGCTGTCAATCATATTGCCTGTTTCGAATTTTTCCAGCGTCTCTGAAATCGCATCATCTATTTTTCGATGGCAGAGATCGTTCATATCCATTTCGGAAAGAAGTTCTTCGCCCTCTTTGTTTAATGCTTTCACATTTAAAACATAGTCAAAACAGTTGATCGTATATTCAACTGCGGTATCACCATCAACACTTACCGTACCATAAGGAAGGGCATAGGCAGTGGCTGCGCTGATCCCGGAAATGAAAAGCGTGGACGCTGCGATGGCAACAATCCGGCGGATCCGTCTGGTGAAGCGGGAAGGGGTTGCGGCAGGGAGGCGCTTTGCATCAGCATGCTCCAGTCTATTTAATTTCACGGTCTGCCCAAGCGAATAATCCATATTAGCAATTCGAACGATGGAGCCGTCTTCCTTCAGGGCTGCCGCATATTCATTTCGCAGATCTACAATGATTGCTTTCATTATGTCGGATCCTCCTTCATAAATTTCAGATATTCCGCAATTTGAGGGAAATCTCCTTTTAAGATCAGTGCCGCCATTATGATGTATTTTCGGTACCGGTCCAACACTTTTTTTGAGACTGTAGAGTTTTGCGCTAGTGCCTTCACAGGAAGCTTATGGGTCCTTTCCATCTCTTCAAATAGTTCCTGTTGAACAAGAAGGTGATGTACTGCTTTAGCACACTCTGCTTTTGTTTTATCCTGTTGAGGCGAGCACTTAATTAAATCGAAGAATCGAAAACCATAGGTTTCTAACAAGTCATTGGCGGCAAGGATCTCTTCCTGCAGTGTATTCGAAGCAGATTCCTTACTGGAACGTACTATCGCAAGGTACACCCCTTGCGTATCCTCCTCTGGTTCACCATTTCCTTCCAGTACATGAGGAGCGATGGATATTTCTGCCTGCCGTTTTTTCTCACATCGATAGTAGTCAATTAAATCCCGTTTGATCAGCATTTGAGCGAACGGGAGGAAGTCACCACGGTCGCCGGAATACAGATCAACAGCTCTGGAAAATGCGCACAGCGCGACCGACCATTCGTCATCGCCGGTCGTTATGTAGCGGCGGCAGACAGAAGAAGCAAAGCGCAGAATCCGTAATTGATTTTCGCGGATCAAAGCTTCTCGGTCTTTTTCATCGATTGAAGCGGCTAAAGCCAATTGGTTATTTATGTTGGTCATCATTTTCACCATCTGCTGTCTGCTTAGCTGCATCTCATTCTCCCTATTAAGAAATACGAAAAGATGCATCTGAAAAGTGGGGTTGTAGGGATTAAAAGGTTTTTCTTAAAACAGAAGATTTCAAAAACTGCTTATCTGAATCGCATCATAAAAAGGAAACCTTAAATGTACTTTTGAATGACGGACAAAGAGTGGTGTACTGCAGAATGCCGGGCAAAATGCGATATCCGTATAAACGGATAGCAAGAATTTGAACTAAGAAAAAGACAGGATTCGGGGCACCCGATCCTGCCTTTTTGCTAATCCGTTTTTACCTATAACGCTGTTTGAAATCAGCTTATGGCCATTATTTTGCAGCCATTATCTTCCGAAAGGGCCCTGCGGCATTCCGCCAAAGTCCTGTCCCGGCATTTGTCCCATGCCGTCAGCACCTGCGACACCGCTGCTGTTGTTCAGATTGTAATTATCTGAAATATAGAGTTCGCCGTCATAGTCGATCCCTGCATCGCCGCCGGCTGAAGCGCTGTTGATTGTTGCGCTTCCGTCGATCAGATTCACATTTCCGTTCGAATCAATGCCGTCTGCCTGGCTTTTGATCGTGAGCTTTCCGCCCATCATGTTGAAAGAGTAGTCCAGCTCGCCGTCATAGAGCCCATCGCCGTTTGCTGCGTTAACTGCATCGTCTTTGGATACGATGGTGATATCCCCGCCATAGATGTTAACGACTGTTCCTTCCAGTCCCTCGTTGGATTCGGTAACATGGATTACCGGACCGCTTCCGTCTTCGCTTCCGATGGAGAGGATGTGGTCTGCGTGGATCGCATCGTCGCCAGCGCTTATCGTGAAGTTCCCGCTTAATAAAGTGACATCATAGTTCCCGTTGATTCCGTCGTTAACCGAGGTAATATTGACGGTCACTCCATCAAAGATCAGGCTGGAGTCGTCACCGGCTTTAATACCATTTTTAGCATTGCCATTGATCGTTAATGTGCCATCGCCAGTCACATAAACCTGTGAGTTTGCTTTTGCCTTAAGAGCTGCTCCGTCATATGAGTCAGCAACATCTGCGTCGGCTGAGTTTTCATCTTCCAGATTTTCATTGTCTGTCAGAACGACTTCGCCGGAAATGATGATCTTTACTTCTGCTTCCTTATTGATGGAGACGGTTGCGCCGGTCGTGCTGGTAAGATCCAGGTTTTCCAGAATAAGGACAACACCAGTTGTGCCTTTCTTGACAGTGATATTTCCGTCTGCTGCGCTGCCGGAAACTATATACGTTCCTGAAGAAGTAATCTTGATCTGGCTGTTGTCATCGGTAACGGAAATATAAGCAGCGTTCTCGTAATCTGCTTCTAAAGCAGCTGCGCTGTTGGAAGTGACACCTGTGACAACTGTGGTTGCTGCATTGGTGGTTCCGGTGATCGTCTGCATTCCGGGCACCTGACCGTTCTGAGGGAATTGTTCCTCAGGAGCAGCGCCGCTAAAAGATGGAGCACTCTGGAAATCAGGAGTATTCGAAGATACAGCGTCCTCTGCATTCCGTGCACCGTCTGTCACTGCATCTGGAGAGCTGGCTCCTTGTACTGCGGTGTTTCTGTTTGCTGAATTCTGTGTCGCAGGAGCGACCTCCTCAAATGTGCCGCCATTGATCACAGCCTTGCTATCCGGATCAATACTGTTTGTCGCCTGGATGCTGAAGTGACCGTTGTTGATCGTAAGGGTTCCTTGCTTATTGCCGTCTGCAATAAGACCATTTATAACAGACTTGATTGCATATTGTCCGCCGTCGAACGTTATGTTCGCATTTTCGCTGCGGATGCCGTTTTTGTTTGTGCTGTTTACATAAAGAGCACCGTCACCTTCGAAAGTCGTATCTACAGTGCTATAGATGGAAGCGTTGTATTTCTTGTTCGCATCCGTATCCTGAATTCGGTTTACGGATCCTTCCGGAAGGCGAATCGTTAGGGAGTCACCGCTTACTGCAATGATTCCGGCTTCATTGCCGCTATTGATGTCAACGCCATCGAGAATCAGCGTAACATCGCCTTCACCCGGATCCACATAAATGGATCCGTCCATTTTGCCGGTTAAAATGTATTCGCCGGCCTCTGTGATTTGAAGCTGTCCATCTGCATCTTCCAGTTTGAGTGAAGTTGCAGCAAGTGCAGTGATCACAAGAAGGGTGGAAAACACGAGTACGATCATTGACGTGATTATGGTTTTCCATGGTCTTAAACTCAGTTTCATTTTTTATAACCTCCTTACATAAAATTGGATCGATATGAATTGGTCTCACTTGTTAATACGTAGACAATTCCAGAAAAAGTGGGGTCAGAATAAAAAAGAATTTTTCTTTTCAGACAAGGAATGACAAATAAAAGAAAGCTCCGCATTGCTGTAGAGCTTTCTTGAAAAATACGAGCGGGAAAAAGTGAAAGTTTCTGCTATTTGTTATTTGGAATGCCCTGATCGGGCAAATAAAAAGTCTTCAGGATTGTTTAGCGAACATATGTTGTATTCAGAAAGTATGCCAATACAATACCGTCTTTTACAGCCAGCAGCTGAACAAGACGGATATTGTATGCCCGGTGATTATATCATTCGCGAAGCAAAAATTGGATCCGCTACTTAAGGATGTCATTGCGTAAAAGTGCCATAGGCAGCAATTGCATCATCAATGGTCATTTCGCCTGTTCCAACACCATAAACTGCCATTCTTAACTGAATGACCGCGTCATCCGTGATCCCGATCACTTCCGGAGAAAGGATCCTTTCTTCCGGAACAGCACCGAATGCGGCATACATGCTGTTAAAGGACAGCTCTTTTGTAGGTGACATAAGACCCTTGTTCTGCGCCATCTTGCTCAGTTCCTGCGACGTGACCAGAAAACGCAAAAATTCGTTGGCCATGTCTAGATTTGAACTGTCTTTGTTGACAGAGAACTGCAGATTAGGCATGTCGAGGAAGTAAGCACCTTCGTCCGCCATAGGAACAGGAACAAAAGAGTATGTAAATGGGTTGGCGATAAATGCCTCAGAACGGCTTTCCCGTTTCTTCGTTCCGGAAACAGTATCACCGGAGCAGACCATCATTGGTATGTCTCCTTCGAAAAAGCGAAGGATCACGGCATCATAGTTGTTTTCTATTTCTGCGCAGGCATCCAGATTTACACCGCAATCTTCCAGGAACTGTACGATCTTCTCAAGGGATGGTTTCATATACTCGCCTGCGGAAGCATCAAGGGAATTGAGTTTCTTGACAGCTGCTGCATCATCTGCAATAGTTCCACAGAAGAACGGATAAATTGTCACAGTGTAAAGAGAGGTCGTTTCCTTATTGGTGAAGCCCATCAGAGGGTTTTCATAGCCTTTTTCAAGAAATGCT
>JAZNHY010000302.1:0-3500 GCA_045577235.1 Lachnospiraceae bacterium | reverse complement strand
GGCAGATTGAATGTACGGTCAACGGTCTGGGCGAACGTGCCGGCAACACCGCACTGGAAGAAGTGGTCATGGCGATGAAGACCCGTCCGGATATCTATGCAGATATCACCACGGGCATCGACACTACGCAGATCTACCGGGCAAGCCGTACGACCTATAACATCATCGGTCAGAAGGCACCGCTGAATAAGGCCATCGTCGGTCAGAACGCGTTCGCACATGAATCCGGCATCCATCAGCACGGCGTACTGGCTAATAAGAAGACGTACGAGATCCTGACGCCGGAGGCAGTTGGCATCCATACACAAAACATCGTGCTTGGCAAGCATTCCGGAAAGCATGCAGTGGAAAGCCATCTTACAGAGATGGGATACAATCTTTCAGAAGAAGAACTGCTGCGCTGCTTCGAAGAGTTCAAAGTGCTCTGCGATAAAAAGAAAAATGTATCGGATGAAGATCTGGAAGCTATCGTGCTTCACAACTCGTCCGCTTCTTCCGATATTGAAAACGGTTATGAACTTGACTGGTTTGCTGTTCATACCAGCAACTTCACAACGGCAACCAGTACGGTATGCCTGAAGAAGGGCGATCAGAAATTTGAGAGAGTTGCTCTGGGAGATGGACCGATTGATGCTTCCTTTAAGGCAATCGATGAGATCTTAAATCCGCCGGAGCATACGTTCGATGTGTATTCCATAAACTCGACTTCCGAAGGCAAAGATACACTGGGTGATGTTTCCATCAAACTGTCGTCCGGATACCGTACTTATGTGGGAAGAGGACTTTCCACCGATATTATTGAAGCCAGTATCACCGCCTATATTCAGGCATCCAATAAAATGCTGGCAGCAGGAGGGAAACTGTAATGGGCATGACAATGACACAAAAGATCCTTGCGGATCATGCAGGACTTCCGTCCGTGAAAGCGGGAGACCTGGTTGAAGCAAAGCTTGATCTGGTGCTTGGCAACGATGTAACGACTCCTGTAGCTGTGGAAGTATTTGAAGCGGCAGGTCTGACCAAAGTCTTTGATAAGGAAAAGATCGCCATTGTTCTGGATCACTATACTCCATGCAAAGACATTGCTTCTGCAAATCTTTGCGCCACAGCAAGAGCTTTTGCGAAAAAACATGGCATCACCCATCTCTTCGACGTGGGTGAAGTCGGGATCGAGCACGCGCTGCTCCCGGAAAAAGGTCTGGTAGGACCTGGGGATTGCATTATCGGTGCCGATTCTCATACCTGTACGTACGGTGCACTGGGTGCATTTTCCACGGGTGTCGGCTCCACCGATATGGCAGCCGGCATGGCATCCGGGGAGAACTGGTTTAAAGTGCCGGATGCAATACAGGTAGTCCTGACCGGAAAAAAGAAACAATATGTTACGGGAAAAGATGTGATCCTTCACCTAATCGGAATGATCGGAGTGGACGGTGCACTTTACCGTTCTTTAGAGTTTACAGGTGAAGGTGTTGCGGACCTTTCCATGGATGACCGCTTTACGATCGCAAATATGGCCATTGAAGCGGGTGCGAAAAACGGCATCTTCCCGGTAGACGAAAAAACCATGGAATATATTCAGGGGAGATTTGAGAGAGAACCAAGGATCTTTGAAGCAGATGCGGATGCGGTTTACGAAAGCGTTGTAACGATCGATCTGTCTGCTTTGGAACCGACGGTTTCCATGCCGCATCTCCCATCCAATACGAAAACGGCAGAAGAAGTAAGAGGTCTGCATATTGATCAGGCAGTAATCGGCTCCTGCACAAACGGACGGATCTCCGATCTTCGAGCAGCTGCAGAAATCTTAAAAGGCCGTCATGTAGCAGAAGGGGTCCGATGCATCGTGATCCCGGCAACGCAGGATATTTATATGCAGTCGATCAAAGAAGGTCTGACAGAGATCTTCCTTCAGGCAGGCTGTGCGGTCTCTACACCAACTTGCGGTCCATGTCTGGGCGGACATATGGGTGTTATGAGTGCAGGCGAGCGTGCAGTCGCAACGACCAATCGTAACTTTGTCGGCAGGATGGGCCATGTGGAGAGTGAAGTGATCCTGGCCAGCCCGTATGTGGCAGCTGCTTCGGCAGTAGCAGGCTGTATTGAACTGCCTTGTAATTTACCGGAGGTGAACTAAATGGGAAAAGTATTCAAATATGGAGATAATGTGGATACCGACGTCATCATCCCGGCTAGATATCTGAATGCGCCGGCGCCGGAAGAACTGGCAAAGCATTGTATGGAAGATATTGATGCAGACTTTACAAAAAATGTGCAGGCCGGCGATATCATCGTAGGCGGAGCGAACTTCGGCTGCGGCTCTTCCAGGGAACATGCACCGATCTCTATTCGTGCCTGCGGCGTTTCATGCGTGATCGCAGCATCGTTTGCCCGGATCTTTTACCGGAATGCGATCAATATCGGCTTCCCGATCTTAGAATGTCCGGAAGCGGCAGAGAAGATTCAAAACGGAGATGAAGTCAGCGTTGATTTTTCCACCGGTGTGATCAAAGATGAAACGACAGGAGAGTCTTTCCAGGCGACCGCATTTCCGGAGTTTATCAATCGTATCATTGAACACGGAGGGCTGCTGGAGTATCTGAAAGCCCGCGAGGAGGTGTCAGAGTGAAAAAGACGATTGCATTGATCAAAGGCGACGGCATCGGCCCGGAGATCGTGGAAAGTGCCGTTCAGGTACTGGAAGTGATCGCAGATAAGTACGGACATGAATTTGATTTCCCGGCTTATCTTGCCGGAGGATGTGCCATTGATGCCACAGGCATTCCGCTTCCGCAGGAAACGATCGATGGATGCAAAGCATCCGACAGCGTGCTGTTAGGAGCCGTTGGCGGTCCAAAATGGGATAGCTTAAGCGGCGATATCCGACCGGAGAAAGCGTTGCTGGGCTTGCGTTCCGAACTTGGGTTATTTACCAACCTGCGTCCGGCTAAAATTTACCCTGCGTTGGCAGACGCATGCACACTGCGCCCGGATATTATTGAAAAAGGATTTGACCTGGTGATCGTACGGGAACTGACTGGAGGCATTTACTTTGGTGAACGCGGCCGCAGGGAAGGAAAGTACGGTCCGGAGGCATATGATACCGAATGCTACAGCGTTATGGAAATTGAACGTATCGCCAGAGTTGCGTTTGAAACAGCGCAAAAGCGCAGAAAGAACGTGATCAGCATCGATAAAGCCAATGTACTGGAGACCTCCCGTCTGTGGAGAGAAACGGTACACCGGATCGGTGAGGAATATCCGGATGTGGAATTATCGGATATGCTGGTGGATAACGCAGCAATGCAGCTGGTTCGCGACCCGTCACGTTTTGATGTAGTCCTGACCTCGAACATGTTTGGTGATATTCTGTCGGATGAAGCTTCACAGATCACTGGATCCATTGGCCTTCTGGCTTCTGCATCCATGGGAAGCACCACCTGCGGTATGTATGAACCGATCCATGGATCGGCACCGGATATTGCCGGCACAGGACTGGC
>JAZNHY010000301.1:0-9393 GCA_045577235.1 Lachnospiraceae bacterium | reverse complement strand
GAAAGCTGGATGAAAATATTGATTATAAGAGCATCAGCGGCCTGCGTCTGGAGGCAGGACAAAAATTAGATAAATTTAAACCTCATTCGATTGGACAGGCCTCCCGCATCTCGGGCGTGACACCGGCAGATATTTCGGTGCTGTTGGTATACCTCTCCAAAGAAGGAAAGTGATGTTTCACGTGAAACATTTTGAAAAACTGGCAGAATTTGCCAGACAAACCCAAATCAAATATGGGGAACGGGAGCAGAAACAATTTGAGGACCTCTGCTCTCTTCTTGTTGAAGAAAATAAAGTCATGAATCTGACTGCGATTGAAGATCCGGAAGAAATCGAGATCAAGCACTTTATTGACTCTTTGGAAGCGGTTCCTCTTCTCTGCTCCCTTTGGGCGGAAAAAATCTTTGAGATCCGGACAGAACTTCTTCCGCAGGACGCTTCCTTTCGCCTGATCGATGTCGGGACAGGCGCCGGGTTCCCGGGACTTCCTTTAAAAATAGCTTTTCCGTCAGCAGAATTTGTTCTGATGGATTCTCTGAATAAACGCATCGGTTTTATCAATAAAGTCATTGAAAACCTTGAATTAACGGGAATTTCTGCCATAGCTGCCCGCGCAGAAGATATGGCAAAAGTCGGCAGTGTTTCACGTGAAACATTTGATTTCTGTGTTTCCAGAGCAGTCGCTTCTCTGCCTGTTCTTTTGGAATACTGCCTGCCGTTTGTCCAGATCAATGGATTCTGCATTTTATACAAATCCGGGGATTATCAAGAAGAATTAAATGAGGCGCAGACCGCTCTGCAGGAACTGGGCGGCAAGCTGGTCGACGTCCAGGATTTCTTCCTGCCGGAAACAGATATCCGACGCAGTCTTCTGGTGATCCGTAAAACAAAAGCGACGCCGGATAAATATCCGCGCCGCCCGGGAAAACCATCTAAATCACCGATCCGGTGATCAATTTCACATTAAAGAAGTTCCAACATCACCATATGTAAATGTTTTCGGTTCTTTTGCCGGATCGCCAAATACGATGATCTCTGGTTTTAAAAGTTCCGGCCGTTTTCCGATGTCGCTGGTCAGATGTCCGGTCAGGCGGCTTGCAAATACGTGCCGGCCTTCTTTATCAAACGGCGCTGCACCGGTCAGGCTGTAGATGTTGTAAAGAAATGTACCGAAAATCGGGAAATCCAATACAGATTTCAGCTTTAATGCAAACGGTTTGGCAGCTTTTAAGTTTTCAGAACGACACGGATCGATCAAAACGATCTTTCCAAGCATGGCTTCGTCAAAATGGTATGCCTGTAAAGCTGTTAATGCAGAACCGTCACATGCGATGACATCTGTGATCTCGCCAATTACATTTTTAATAAAATCATGAATCAACTGAACATAAAGGAAATTTGTATAGGTGATCCATGGCTTGTCTGAAAAACCAAATCCCAAAAGGTCTACGGAATACACGGTATGTCTGTCTGCCAGGTATTTGGATAAAGATTTCAGATCTTTAGAAGAATGCGAAGGCTCAAACCCGTGTAAAAGCAATACCGGAGCGCCGTAGCCGCGTTTCCGATAAAAAACGCGACCGAATTTCCAGTCATAGAACTTGCCATTTTCCGGCAGAGGCCCGCGTTTGCGATCTCCGATGTATGAAAAGATCAAATTCACGCCCGCAACGACCGCAAAGATCTTCAATGCGATAGAAATGATCCAATAAAAAACTTTTCCGACTTTTTTCATAAAAATAAATCTCCCTAACCAATATAGAAATTATAGTATAGACGGCCTGTTTAATCAATAGAGAATAAAGAGGAGAGGGGAGAGCAGACTTGAAGAAAACGATTTATATACATGAATTTTGCTCATGTTAAAAAAAGAGAAATTGAAAATGTTTCACGTGAAACAAAAAATAGCGGTAAAAGGGTTGATATTGCAAAAATCATTGTGTATAATCGCGTCTATTGTAGGGTAATAGGAGTATTTTATGGCAAGAACGATTGCCGTCGCCAATCAAAAGGGAGGCGTCGGAAAGACAACAACGACAATTAATTTATCCGCAGCACTGGCAGAGCAAGGGAAAAAGGTCCTTTTAGTAGATCTGGATCCGCAGGGAAACGCTACCAGTGGCGTTGGCGTGGACAAAAGAGACCTGGAAAACACGGTTTATGAGCTGTTTGTTGGCAGAACCACGCTGGATGAATGCCTGTTAGAGACGGATTTTCTTAATTTATCCGTCCTTCCTGCCAATATTAATCTCTCCGGTGCGGAGATCGACCTGATCGATATGGAAAACCGGGAGTATCATCTGAAAGATATTCTGCAGCAGATCAAGGACGACTATGATTTTATCTTAATTGATTGTCCGCCGTCACTGAATATGCTGACTGTGAATGCAATGACCGCAGCAGATACCGTATTGGTTCCGATCCAATGCGAGTATTATGCGTTAGAGGGATTGTCTCAGCTGATCCACACCATCAATTTGGTAAAGAAGAGACTGAATCCACATCTGCAGCTGGAGGGTGTCGTCTTTACGATGTATGATGCACGGACCAAATTGTCTATGCAGGTCGTAGAGAACGTTAAGCAGACGCTGAAAGAGAACATCTATAACACAATTATTCCACGGAGCATCAAGCTGGCGGAAGCACCAAGTTACGGAATGCCGATCACAGCATACGCACCAACTTCACCGGGAGCAGATGCATACAGATTGTTGGCAATGGAAGTAATCGACCACAAGGTATAGTATTTCAGGTACTATTATAATAGGAAGAAACTCATAAACTTTTTCAGAAAAGGAAGCGGATATGGCAGTAAAAAAGAAAGCCGCAAGAGGCGGACTCGGGAAGGGATTAGATCTTTTGATTCCGGTAGAGCCGGCAGAAAAAGAGGAAAAAGACGTTGTTGTTCTGAAGACCTCCATGCTTGAGCCAAATAAGGAGCAGCCAAGAAAATCGTTCGACAGTGAAAAAATCGATGAATTGGCACAGTCGATCAAGCAGTATGGCATCATCCAGCCGATCATTGTCTGCAAGAAAGATGATTATTATCAGATCATTGCTGGCGAGCGCAGATGGAGAGCGGCAAAAAAAGCAGGCGTAAAAGAAGTTCCGGTCGTGGTCAAAGAGTATTCCGACCGGGAGATCGCAGAAATATCCCTGATCGAAAATATTCAGAGAGAAGATCTGAACCCGATCGAAGAAGCGCTCAGCTACAAGCAGCTGATCGATGATTATCATCTGACAC
Source organism: Lachnospiraceae bacterium (assembly GCA_045577235.1). GTDB lineage: Bacteria > Bacillota > Clostridia > Lachnospirales > Lachnospiraceae > RGIG5612. Next base: position 6,149 of record JAZNHY010000301.1, on the reverse strand, counting down.
AGGAAGAGCTGGCGCAGCGTGTTTCCAAGAGCAGGACTGTGATCACCAATGCAATGAGGCTTTTGAAGCTTCATAAAGATGTTCAGAAAATGCTCGTAGACGGAAGACTTTCCGCAGGCCATGCCAGAGCCATCCTGGCTCTGGAAGATCCAAAGCAGCAGCTGAAGATTGCCAACGAAGTGGTGGAAAAGAATCTGAGTGTCCGTCAGACAGAAGATCTGGTGAAAGAGCTCAACGAAGCTAAGCCATCGGCTAAGAAAAAAGCAAAAAAAGATGATGACATGGGCTTTATTTACAGGGATCTGGAGAAAAAAATGACAGCCGCCCTGGGAACCAAGGTCAAGATCAAACGGAAAGACAAAGGAAAAGGAAAGATCGAGATCAGTTACTTTACAGAAGATGAACTCGACAGATTATATGGAATTATCAACAAGGGAGCGAAATAATGCTGGACATTAAATTTGTTCGTGAGAACGCAGACGCTGTAAAAGAAAATATCAGAAAAAAATATCAGGACGAGAAGCTCCCGCTGGTTGACGCTGTGATCGCTCTGGACAGAGAAAACAGAGATATCAAAGCGGAAGTGGAAGCACTCCGGGCCAATAAAAATAAGATTTCCAAGGAAATCGGAAAACTCATGGGGCAGGGCCTTAAAGACGAAGCAGAAAAAGTAAAAGCCGAAGTCGCCAGAGACAATGCCCGGATCGATGAGCTGTCTGCTCGTGAAAGGGAAGTAGAAGCAGAACTCAAGGAAAAGATGATGATCATCCCTCAGATGATCGACCCGTCTGTTCCTATCGGTAAAGATGATAGTGAAAATGTTGAAATAGAGCGGTTTGGCGATCCTTTCGTTCCGGATTATGAGATTCCATATCATACGGATATCATGGAAAGTTTTAATGGCATCGATCTGGATTCTGCTCACAGAGTATCGGGCAACGGATTCTATTATCTGATGGGAGATATTGCAAGACTGCACAGTGCCGTTATCGCATATGCAAGGGATTTCATGATCGACCGCGGATTTACATACTGTGTCCCGCCGTTCATGATCCGCAGCAACGTCGTGACCGGCGTTATGAGTTTTGCAGAGATGGACGCTATGATGTACAAGATCGAGGGCGAAGACCTTTATCTCATCGGCACCAGCGAACATTCTATGATCGGTAAGTTTATCGACCAGATCATCGATGAGGAGCAGCTTCCGATCACCATGACAAGCTATTCCCCATGCTTCAGAAAGGAAAAAGGCGCTCACGGACTGGAAGAAAGGGGAGTATACCGTATTCACCAGTTTGAAAAACAGGAAATGATCGTTGTATGCAAACCGGAAGAGAGCAAGATCTGGTATGACAAGCTGTGGCAGAACACGGTAGATCTGTTCCGTTCCATGGAAATCCCTGTTCGGACGCTGGAGTGCTGCTCGGGAGACTTGGCGGATCTGAAGGTAAAATCCTGCGATGTTGAGGCTTGGTCGCCGCGCCAGAAGAAATATTTTGAGGTTGGCAGCTGTTCCAACCTTGGAGATGCGCAGGCCAGAAGACTTATGATCAGAGTAAAGGGCAAAGAGGGCAGATATCTGGCTCACACACTGAACAACACCGTTGTTGCTCCGCCAAGAATGCTGATCGCATTCTTGGAGAATCATCTGCAGGCCGACGGCAGCGTAACAATCCCTGAGGTGCTCCGGCCATACATGGGCGGAAAAGAAGTTCTTGTGCCGAACAAATAAATGGTTTAGTCTTTTAACGCATTAACGCGATAAAGCAAGCCTCCTTAGTTAAATGGATATAACAAGCCCCTCCTAAGGGCTAGTTACAGGTTCGATTCCTGTAGGGGGTGTTTGAGGGATTAGAAGTGATACTTCCAAAATCTCTCGGGACAATAAAAGCCCGCAAGGGCCGTAACAAATTAAGCCCACGGGCGAAAATGAAAGAAAGGGAAAATCATGAAAAGAACAAAGTTATTTACCGCGATTTTCGCAATCATCATGGTAGTGGCAATGCTTGCAATGACTGCATGTGGCGGAAACAAGGGTGGTGACACACCGGCTCCGGCAGGCAGCGGCAGCTCTGCAGCTCCGGCAGCAGGCGGCAAGATCATCATCGGTGCAACCGGTCCTCTGACTGGTGATGCTTCCTCTTACGGTATCTCCGTAAACCAGGGCGCACAGATGGCAGTTGACGAGATCAACGCAGCAGGCGGCCTGAACGGTATTATGCTTGAACTGCAGATGAAAGACGACAAAGCAGCAGCAACGGATGCAGCTTCCGCATATGACCAGTTATTTGATGCCGGCATGCAGCTGTCCATGGGTTCTGTTACCAGCGGTGCCTGCGATGCATTTGCGCAGAGAGCAACTGCAGACGGACTCTTCGTTCTGACTCCTTCTGCTTCTCAGCAGTCCATTATTGAGCAGGGCGACACCATCTTCCGTCTTTGCTTCTCCGATCCGGAGCAGGGTGCTCTGGCAGCAAGAGATCTTTCTGAGAAATATGCAAAGATCGGTGTTATCTATGATACATCCGATACATATTCCACAGGTCTGTACGAAGGTTTCGTAGCACAGATGGAAGAACTTGGCAAACAGGACGCTTATGTAACAAGAACATTTGACCAGGATAACAAGAAGGATTTCTCTGCTCAGGTTGAAGCTCTGAAAGACTGCGATGTTATCTTCTGCCCATTCTATTACACAGAAGCCAGCCTTGTCTGCAAAGCATGTGCAAACAAAGGCCTTAATGACATCCCGATCTACGGATGTGACGGACTGGATGGTCTGGCAGCTCTGATCGATGATACGATCAAGAACCCGATCACTTACATCACTCCTCTGGATGTTACATCTACAGACGCAAAAGTTAAGAAATTCGTTGATGATTACTCTGCAAAATTCGGAGCAACTCCGGATCAGTTCGCAGCAGACGGATACGATGTTATCTATGTCATTTTCGAAGCACTGAAGGCAGCAGGCGTTAATGATGCAAACATGTCCGCAGAAGATATGTCTGCAGCAGTTGTTGGTATTCTGACAAACGGATCCTTCTCCTATACAGGTATCACCGGCCAGATGCAGTGGACCAAAGAAGGCGCTTGCGACAAGATCCTCAACATCGTACAGCTTCAGTAACAAACAATAAGGATTATTCCTTACATATCGAAAGACCACGGGCAGAAACTGCCCGTGGTCTTACAAACTTTTTTTAAACGTATCTTAAAAACGGGAGAATTCAAATGGTAATCGCTATTGACGGCCTGAGCCTGGGCGCAATTTATGCACTGATCGCATTAGGCTACACCATGGTATATGGTATCGCCAAGATGCTGAACTTTGCTCATGGTGATGTTATCATGGTCGGCGCGTATATGATCTATACCTTATGCACGCTTACCTGGACCACCGGGTCTCTGCCAATCTGGGCAGGAGCCCTGATCGCATTTGTGGTCAGTATAGTTGTCTGCACCCTTTTGGGAATGGTAAACGAAAAAGTGGCATACAAACCGCTCCGTGGAGCCTCGCCGCTGGCGGCTCTTATCACCGCTATTGGTGTCAGCTACCTGCTGCAGGGTATTGCACAGCTGATCTGGGGAGCAGAGCAGAGATCGATCTCCATCCTTGATCGTCTGGGAACCGTAAGAGTAGGAACGGTCGCAATCAGATGGAGCAGTATCATCACGGTTGTCTGTGGTGCTATCCTGATGATCGGACTGACATTGTTCGTTAAGAAGACCCGCACGGGACGCGCCATGCTGGCAGTTTCAGAAGACAAGGGTGCTGCGCAGATGATGGGTATCAATGTCAATAAGATCGTTTCCGTCACTTTCGCTATCGGTTCCGGACTGGCAACGTTTGCAGCGCTGTTCTATCTGCCTACAACCGCGATCAGCCCGACACTTGGTTCGATGCCTGGTATCAAAGCATTCGCAGCAGCTGTCATCGGAGGAATCGGATCCATTCCTGGCGCCGTGGTAGGAGGAATCCTCCTCGGTGTAGTAGAGGTTGTCTGCAACAGCTTTGAAGCAACGGCCAGCTATACGACCGCCATTGAATTTGCTCTTTTGATCATCATTCTGTTAGTCAGACCGATTGGTCTCCTTGGAAAGAAGAGGAGGGTAAAGGTATGACAATGGAAGGTACTAAGAAAAAAAGCCTCTTTGCAAAGGGAGGCTGGAAAAACTATATTACTTACATTGTGATCATTGCCTTTCTGGCAATCATGATCATTCTGAATCTGACAGTAGGACTTGGCCGAGGGGATAAGAGTACCCTTGCCCGAATCGCGTTCAGCTGCATCCTGGCGGTTTCTCTGAACCTTGTGGTCGGCTTCCTGGGTGAGCTGTCCCTGGGACATGCCGGCTTTATGTGTGTCGGTGCTTATCTGGGATGCTTTATGGCAAATACGTTAAGAGAGACAACCGGTCTCCCTGAATTGGTCGTCGTTATTATCGCGATGATCATTGCGGGTATTGTGGCAGCGATCATGGGATTTGTGATCGGTGTGCCTGCGCTGAGGCTAAGGGGAGACTATCTGGCCATCGCCACGCTGGCCTTTGGCGAGATTGTACGCTGTATCTTCAAGAACCTGAAAGTTTTCGGCGGAGCCAAAGGTATGAGCACGAAGATTTATAATAACAATACGCTGTTTATCCTTGCGTTTGTTGTTCTTTTGATCGTCGTCTTCTGCTGCCAGAATCTGATCAACAGTAAACACGGCCGTGCCGTGATCGCGATCCGTGATAATGAGATTGCGGCAAAGGCAATGGGCATCAATGTAACGTTCTATAAATTACTGATCTTTATCGTTGCGGCATTTTTCGCCGGCATTGCAGGCGTTCTTTACGGATCGACAATAGGAACGATCCGTCAGGAGACCTTCTCGTTCAACTATTCCATTGAGATCCTGGTCATGGTCGTCTTGGGCGGCATGGGAAGCATTAATGGATCTTTGGTCGCAGCAACGATCATTACTTATCTGAACATCCTTCTTCAGAATCAGCTTTCCGGTTCTCTGGCTCCTGTCAAGAACATCGTTTATGCGCTGATCCTGATCGTCATCGTCATCTTCAGCAACGCACCGGCCCTCAAGAACTTCCGGGAGAGTATCAATCCAAAAGCAATTTTGGCAAGGATTTCCAAAAAGAAGCCCGATGCCAGTGTGACCCGGAGCGACGAAGCAAAATGGGACCGCATCCCTACCAAGATCAATATCGATGAGGTCTTAAGCGCAGACACAAGAAGCGGCTACGCGGATGATCCGGTCCCGCCGGGAGAGGATGTTGTTCCGATGGAGGCAACAAAAGACGAACTGTATCGGCCATTAGACAGAAAGGAGGAGAAGTAATATGTCTGAATATGTTTTAGAGACTCAAAACCTTGGCATCTCCTTCGGTGGTCTGAAAGCGGTGCAGGACGCTAACATCAAGATCAAAAAAGGACAGATCTACGGTATGATCGGCCCGAACGGTGCCGGCAAAACGACCGTATTCAATATGCTGTCCGGCGTTTATCTGCCAACAACAGGAACCTTTTTCCTGAACGGAGAAGAGTTAAAAGGCAAAACGCAGGAACAGATCAATCATAAGGGTATTGCAAGAACGTTCCAGAATATCCGACTGTTCAGTAACATGTCCGTGATCCGTAACGTTATGGTTGGTCTGCATAATCAGCCGCAGTACAAATGTAATTTCCTGACCAGCATGTTCCGTCTGCCGAGACATTTTAAGACAGAAAAGGCAATGCGTGAGCATGCCAAAGAACTTCTTAGGGTCTTTGATCTGGAAGATGAGCGGAACAATCTGGCCTGCAACCTTCCATACGGAAAACAGCGGAAGCTGGAAATTGCACGTGCACTTGCAACAAATCCGAAACTGCTTCTTCTGGATGAGCCGGCAGCCGGCATGAATCCGCAGGAAACAGCAGATCTGGTGCAGATCGTAAAGAAGATCCGTGATGATTTTGATCTGACGGTTCTTCTGATCGAGCACGATATGAAATTTGTCGCCGGTCTTTGTGACGAGATCACCGTCTTGAACTTTGGTACGGTGCTGGCACAGGGAAAGACAGAAGACTGCCTGAACGATCCGGAAGTTGTCAGGGCATATATTGGAGGTTGATGAGATGGCATTGTTGGAAGTAAAAGACCTTCAAG
>JAZNHY010000300.1:0-1987 GCA_045577235.1 Lachnospiraceae bacterium | reverse complement strand
ACTCATATCGTTAATCATGATGGTAAACTTTAAAGGGATTATACCATTTTGCCAATAATGAGATGAATGAAAAGTGTTTTTTATGGAAGGATGATATACTTAATGACTAAAACTTCCCACACCGAAAAGGTGTGTAGGACCTTGAAAACTCAATAATGTAGGCAATAAAAAAGCATAGAAACCGCTTCTATGGTATAATTGAATTGTCCAGAAACAACCACACCTTAGGAGGATTTCTATGCTCAATTCAATTATAACACAGGATCATGACGGACAAAATCTTTTTAATGCAATTTCTTCTTTTTTCAGTACTTTTGGGATCGGAAATCTTCTCCGCAAGTGCAACGCTCAGAAAGAGAAGGGTGTACCGGCAATTGATATCTTCAAATATAAGCTTTGCAATGTTTTTTCTGACCGCAGCATGTATATGCAGCAGAAGACAGGTTCCTTCAAAGAGTCTTTCTCAAAGAATACCTTTTACCGCTTTCTGAATAATCCGAAGATTAACTGGCTGCGTTTCACAACACTATTGTCCAAAAAGGTAGTTGATACCGTTGAACCGCTCACGGAAGATAGCCGTATCAATGCTTTTATTGTTGATGATAGTCTCTTTGAACGCAGCAGCTGTAAAAAAACAGAACTGGGATCCAGAGTGTTTGATCATACATCGATGAAATATCGTAAAGGCTATCGTCTTATGACACTTGGCTGGACAGATGGTAATACTTTTCTTCCGATAAACAGCAGCCTTCTGGCATCTTCCAAGGAGAGTAATCTGATCGGTCCTACCCTTGAGTATGATGGCAGATCCCTTGCCGCAAAACGCAGGAAGCTTGCACAGATGAAAGGTACGGATGTCATGATCGAACTCTTAAAGAAAGCACAATCTGTCGGACATCAGGCCGACTACGTTCTGTTTGACACATGGTTCTCCAGTCCAGCACAGCTCCTTGCCGTCAAGGATCTTGGCCTGGATTCCATCGCCATGATCAAAAAGAGTTCCCGCATCTACTATGAATACGAAGGAAAAGCACTCTCCATCAAGAAGATATTCGGCATTTGTAAGAAACGCCGCGGCCGCAGCAAATATCTGCTCTCAGTCAAAGTCATGGTGGGGAAAGAAAGGAAGATCCCTGCAAAGATCGTCTACGTCCGCAACAAGAAGAATAAGAAGGACTGGATTGCTTTTATCTGCACCAATCCGGATCTTTCCGAAGAAGAGATCATCCGGATTTATGGAAAACGCTGGCAGATTGAGGTGTTTTTTAAGACCTGCAAGTCCTATCTGCAGCTGTTGACGGAGTGCCATAGTCTTTCTTACGATGCTTTAACTGCCCACGTCGCGATCGTATTTACCAGATATCTCATGATCGCAATGGAGCAAAGGCGAAATGAAGACGATCGTACATTGGGAGAAATCTTTTTCTTCTTCACAGACGAGCTGGCTGATATCACATTTGGAGAATCCTTTCAGATCATCATCACCGCTATGATAGACAGTGTATGTGCTGTCTTTCAGCCCACGGAAGACCAACTTGCAATGTTCATTGAGATGTTTGTTGGACGTCTTCCGCGTTATATTCGTGATTCACTGACAAAAGCAGTATTGGCCGCCTGAACAACCTATCTGGTTGCCTGTATTATTGAGTTTTCAAGGATCTAAGCCCATTTGGGGTATGGGAAGTTTGAGTAATTAAACAGTTTACACCAGAATTCATTTTTAAGGAAGGCCCTAAAAGTGATACGATCGTTGCTTTCAGAAATTATTTAGGTCAGCATAAGGAGCAGTATGGGGACAATATAATAATAAATGGAAACAGGATGCCAGTAAACGATTATCAAATAATAGATAGACACTATTTTGATACGTATGAGATTGAATACTCAAATGGTAATCTTATAGAGGAGTTATTTTCGTGTCACTACATTAACATGGGATATATTGATCCACCCGCTATTTAGCAATCATCAACGTGGGTGGATTTAT
>JAZNHY010000299.1:0-1954 GCA_045577235.1 Lachnospiraceae bacterium | reverse complement strand
TCAACGATCAGCTCTGCCACTTCGGCCTGCCGGATGGTCAGATTATCTGTATTTTCCAATGTTTTCCGCATTTCACGGGAATAATCCTGTTTATCTGCCTGTGCACGAAGAGAGTGGACCGCCGGTCCCTTGGACAAATTCAGCATACGGGACTGGATAAAGGTCTTATCAATATTTTTGCCCATCTCGCCGCCCAGAGCATCCAGTTCTTTTACCAGATGTCCCTTGCTGGTCCCGCCAATATTCGGGTTGCACGGCATCAGCGCAATGCTGTCCACGCTGACCGTAAAAACAATCGTTTTCTTTCCAAGCCGTGCAGCTGCCAGCGCAGCCTCACAGCCGGCATGGCCTGCGCCGACAACGACTACATCATATTCCTCAATTACATGCGTCATAGAGTATTCCTCTGTATTGTTTTTCTTATACGCAATTCGTATAAGTAATTTTTCTTATTTTCCCATGCAGAATCGGGAGAAGATTTCATCTGCCAGATCATCTTCCACCGTTTCACCAATTAAAAGTCCCAGCTGGGTATAGGCTTCCATCATATCAATGGTAAAGAAATCTTCCGACATACCCATATTGATACTATCCATCGCTTTGGTCAGTGCATCTTCTGCTGCTGCCAGTGCGCTTTTCTGCCGGGCATTTGTAATATAGACCTGGTCGTTGAAATTGATCTCTTTCTTGTAGAACATTTCTCGAACGGTCGAAACAAACTGATCCAGCCCGGTATTTTCCACGATCGAGGTTTCGATCACCGGAATCTGTCCCAGTTTTTCTTTTAACGTTTTCAGATCCGCTGCGACTGCAAGATCCTGCTTGTTGAACAGTGCAATGACCTTTTTATCCCGGATGATCTGAAGGATCTCATAATCATCCTCATCTAAAGGACGCGACGTATCAACCACAAAGACGATCAGATCTGCTTCTTTTGCATATTCTTTTGCTTTATCTACGCCGATCTTTTCAATCACGTCTTCCGTATTCCGAATACCTGCTGTATCAATCACATTTAAAGTCACATCATGAATGCGCAGACTTTCTTCCAGGGCATCTCTTGTTGTCCCGGCTATATCGGTTACGATCGCTCTCTCCTGACCAAGAAGAGCATTCAGAAGAGAGGATTTTCCAACGTTCGGCTTTCCCAGGATAACCGTGCGGATGCCTTCTTTCATGATCCGGCCGTCGTCTGCGTTCTCCAGGAGTTGCCGGATATCGTCCCGGCACTCAGAAAGGATCGGAAGCAGAGTAGCGCCATAGCCTTCCATCTCAATATGCTCCGGATCATCCAGCGCTGCTTCAATATAGGCAATCTGAGAGAGCAGAAGAGCACGTTCTTTCCGGACTTTTTCCGAGACGCTGCCCTTAAGCTGTGTCATCGCACTTTTCAGAGCAAAATCGTTCTCCGCGTTGATCACATCGATCACGGCTTCTGCCTGACTTAAGTCAATACGTCCATTTAAAAAGGCCCGTTTGGTGAATTCACCTGGTTCTGCTGCTCTGGCTCCGTTTTTCAGGACCAGTTCCAGTGTTTTATTTAAAACATACATTCCGCCATGGCAGTCAATCTCCACCGTATCTTCCCGGGTATAAGTATGTGGCGCACGCATGATCAGCACAAGCACCTCATCCACGATCCGCTCCCCATCCATAATGGTTCCGTAATGAACCGTATGAGAAGCAACGGTATCCATATCTTTTTTCTTTGCAGGGCGAAAGATCTTCCGAATAACGGAAAAAGCATCCTCGCCGCTAATCCGGATGATCCCGATGCCAGAATTATTCATCGCTGTCGCAATCGCTGCTATGGTTTCTGTCTGATGTATCATTTCCTCTTTGAAAAACAAACGCCCCTCCTTCAGGAAGGGGCGCTGCATGGCTTATCGTTTGTAATAAACAACTACTTTTCGGTTCGGCTCCTCACCTTCACTCTTCGTCGTCACATATTTAT
>JAZNHY010000298.1:0-10179 GCA_045577235.1 Lachnospiraceae bacterium | reverse complement strand
GATAGATCTGCGTGGTGTCGATGCCTGTGGTGATATCCGCATAGATATCCGGACGGGTCTTCATCGCCATGACCACTTCTTCCAGTGCGGTGTTGCCGGCACGTTCGCCCAGACCGTTGGCCGTACATTCAATCTGCCGCGCGCCGCCTAAGACGCCTGCCAGCGAGTTGGAAGTTGCCATACCCAGATCATTATGGCAGTGTACGGAAAAAATAACATCTTCCGCACCTTCTGCCGTTTCGATCAGATACTCGATCAACGCCTTCATTTCTTCCGGCGTAGTGTAGCCGACGGTATCCGGAATATTGACCGTTGTTGCGCCATTTTTGATAGCTGCTTCTACGACCTTTGCCAGGAATTCCGGCTCGCTGCGGGTAGCATCTTCTGCAGAAAACTCGATGTTCGAGCAGTACTTTTTAGCGTATGCCGTCATTCTGCCCGCTGTCTCTAAGACATCCTCCGGTTTCATCTTCAGCTTGTATTCCATGTGCAGCGGAGAGGTTGCAATAAACAGATGGATCCGCGGATCCACTGCCTCTTTGACCGCATTCCAGGCTGCGTCGATATCGCCTTCGGTCGATCTGGCAAGGGATGCGATGGTGCAGCCCTTGATTTCTCTGGCAATCGACTGTACAGATTCAAAATCTCCCGGGGAAGAGATGGCAAAACCTGCCTCGATGATATCTACCTTCATACGCTCCAGACATTTTGCGATCTCAATCTTTTCCCGCAGATTCATGCTGCATCCCGGTGACTGCTCACCATCACGCAGTGTGGTATCAAATATTTTTACCTGATTCATTTTAAAATCTATTCTCCAAATGATTTACATTAATATAGCGCCTTTGTCTGCTGAGGAGACCAGTTTTGCATAACGTGCTGCATAGCCGGTTTTGATCCTCGGCTCCGGGCATACCCAGGCTTTTCTTCTCTCTTCCAGTTCTTCATCCGAAACATTCACATTGATCTTGCAGTTCGGAATATCGATGGAGATCAGATCTCCTTCATTTACCAGACCGATGTTTCCGCCAGATGCTGCTTCCGGACTGACATGTCCGATCGCTGCGCCGCGGGTTGCTCCGGAGAATCTGCCGTCTGTGATCAGAGCAACGCTTTCACCCAGTCCCATGCCGACGATAGCAGAAGTTGGGTTCAGCATCTCTCTCATGCCAGGGCCGCCTTTTGGTCCTTCATAACGGATCACGACCACATCACCCGGATTGATCTTTCTATTATAGATGGCATCGATAGCATCTTCTTCACTGTCAAAGACTCTGGCCGGACCTTCGTGCACCATCATTTCCGGTGCTACTGCAGACTGTTTCACAACACAGCCGTCCGGTGCAAGGTTTCCTTTCAGGACAGCAATGCCGCCTGTCTGCGAGAACGGATCATCGATTGGACGAATAACAGATGGATTCAGGTTTTCGATTCCTTCCAGGTTTTCGCCCATGGTCTTTCCGGTAACCGTCATAACATCCGTATGAAGAAGGTTCTTCTTGGTCAGCTCCTTCATGACCGCATAGACACCGCCGGCCTGTTCCAGATCTTCCATAAAGGTGTCACCTGCCGGTGCCAGATGGCAGAGGTTCGGTGTTTTTGCACTGATCTCATTGGACATATCCAGGCTGATCTCTAAACCTGCTTCGTGTGCAATTGCCGGAAGATGAAGCATGGTGTTGGTAGAGCATCCAAGTGCCATGTCAACGACATCTGCATTTTCAAATGCTTTTTCGGTCATGATGTCTCTCGGGCAGATGTTTTTCTCGACCAGTTCCATGATCTGCATACCAGCTTTCTTTGCCAGACGCAGTCTTGCAGAAAGTGGTGCCGGGATAGTTCCGTTGCCCTTGAGTGCCATACCGATTGCTTCACACAGGCAGTTCATGGAGTTTGCTGTATACATACCAGAGCAAGATCCGCATGACGGACATGCATTCTCGGTATATTCCTCTACGCCTGCTTCATCCAGAGTACCTGCATGGTAAGCGCCGACTGCTTCGAACATATGGGAAAGACAGGTTCTTCTGCCGTCTTTCAGATGGCCGGCCAGCATCGGACCGCCGGAAACAAAGATAGTCGGAATGTTCAGTCTGGCTGCTGCCATCAGAAGTCCAGGAACGTTTTTATCACAGTTCGGGATCATGACCAGTCCGTCAAACTGATGCGCAATGGCCATAGCTTCTGTGGAATCTGCGATCAGATCTCTGGTGACCAGGGAATATTTCATTCCGATATGTCCCATTGCAATACCGTCGCAGACTGCAATTGCCGGGAACTCGATCGGAGTTCCGCCTGCTGCGCGGATACCTGCCTTGACTGCATCAGCAATCTGGCGCAGGTGCATATGGCCTGGGACGATCTCGTTGAAAGAGTTGACGACGCCGATCATTGGGCGGTTGATCTCTTCATCGGTCATGCCCAGAGCGTACATCAGGCTTTTATTCGGTGTTCTTGCGACACCAAGTTTCGCGTTATCAGATCTCATATTTATCTCCTTTTAGTTGGAAGCGTTATCCAGATCGTTGTCGTTCTTCCACAGCATCTGCTCACGCAGCTGAGCGCCGACGATCTCCATCGGATGCTTTGCAAGAGCTGCTCTCTTGGAATTGAAGAACGTTCTGCCGTTCTTGTTCTCAGCGATCCATTTGCCTGCAAACGTACCATCCTGAATGTCGTTCAAGACAGCTTTCATGTTTGCTTTGGTCTGCTCGTAAGGCAGTACTCTCGGGCCAGATACATACTCACCATACTCTGCTGTATCAGAGATGGAGTAGTTCATAGCTGCAACGCCGCCCTTATTGATCAGGTCGACGATCAGCTTCATCTCATGGATGCACTCAAAGTATGCATTCTCCGGAGCATAGCCTGCTTCTACTAATGTCTCAAAACCGCATCTCATCAGGTCAACAACGCCGCCGCAAAGAACGGTCTGCTCACCAAAGAGGTCAGTCTCTGTTTCTTCATTCATTGTGGTCTCCAGGATGCCGGCTCTTGCACCACCGATACCTGCGATATAAGCCAGTGCGATGTCATATGCCTTGCCGCTTGCGTTCTGCTCTACAGCTACCAGACACGGCACACCTTTGCCTGCTACATACTGGCTTCTGACAGTATGGCCTGGTCCCTTTGGAGCTGCCATGAAAACATCTACGTCTGCCGGCGGCACAATCTGTTTGTAACGAATGTTAAATCCATGTGCGAAAGCGATTGCTTTGCCTGCCGTCAGATATGGCGCAATGTCTTTCCGGTACATATCAGCCTGTGCTTCGTCATTGATCAGGATCATGATAATGTCCGCTGCTTTTGTAGCCTCCGGAACTGTCATAACAGTAAATCCGTCTTTTTCTGCTACCGGCCAGGATTTTCCGCCCTCACGCAGGCCAACGATGACCTTGCATCCGGAATCACGCAGGTTCAGTGCATGTGCATGTCCCTGGGAGCCATAGCCAACGATTGCAATTGTTTTTCCGTCAAGCTTTGTAATGTCGCAGTCTTTCTCATAATACATTTTTGCCATAATCAAATTCTCCTTTTTCTTTTGTTTGATCATAAATGTTCTGCGTACCTCTCTCCAGAGAGATTGCGCCAGTTCTTACAGTTTCTATTATTTCAAATTCTTCCAGAATTTTTTCAAGCCCCTGGTTTTTGGTTGCATCGCCAATCATGGCGAGTGTTAAGGATCCGATGGACACATCGATAATCTGCGCGCGGAAGATGTTGGCGATCTGAATGATCTCGTTCCGTTTGCTTCCGTCCTCTGCCTTCACCTTGACCATGAGAAGTTCTCTCTTGATCGAGTTGTCCGGATTCAGCAGTTTTACGGAATGGACCGGATAAAGCTTGCGCAGCTGGTTTGCTACTAATGCGATATGATCATCGTCTGCCACCACTTCGATCGTGATACGGGACGTATCCGGAGATTCCGTTGTGCCCACTGCCAGTGATTCGATATTATATCCCTTACGGGAAAACAGTCTGGAAACCTGTGACAGGACGCCGGCCTCATTATCGACCAGAACGGCCAGTGTATGTACTCTCATTTCTCCCATGTCTTCCCTCCTAATCTATCATGAATTCCGTAATATGGCTGCCGCCGCCGACCATCGGACGAACCATTTCGTCGATATCGATCGCACAGTCAATCACATAGCCGTGTCCGTACTCCAATGCTTCCTGGATCGCGCCTTCCAGCTCTTCAACGGAAGAAACCCTTCTTCCCTTCAAGCCGTAGGCCTCTGCCAGTTTGACAAAATCCGGACCTCTGTCCAGGGTCGTCTCACAGTAGCGTTTGTCATAGATGAGCGACTGCCACTGACGGACCATGCCTAACGTGCGGTTATCAAAGATAAAGGTGATGACCGGAATGTCATAGTGCTGCTCAGTGGAAAGCTCGTTGCAGTTCATGCGGAAACTGCCGTCACCGGTGATATGGATCACGGTCTTTTCCGGATTGCCGACTTTCGCACCTAACGCAGCTCCAAGGCCAAATCCCATCGTTCCAAAGCCGCCGGAGGTTAAAAGCTGGCCGGCATAATCAAAGTGAAAATGCTGGATTGCCCACATCTGATGCTGGCCGACATCGGTCGCCACGATCGTATCCTGCGGAACCATCCGCGCGATCGTTGCCAAAATCTGCTTTGGAGTCAGCGTGTCGCCGCCTTCATCATACTCGGATTCCGTCTTAAAGGAGAAAACGTATTTCTTCCATTCTGTATGATCTTCCTGCGTAAGCTTTTCGTTCAGCTTCTGAAGGACATGTTTTGCATCGCCGATGATATGATGATCCACTTTGACATTTTTGTTGATCTCAGACCGGTCAATGTCGATCTGTACGATCTTTGCCTGCTGAGCGAAAGTAGCCGGGTTCAGGGCAACACGGTCTGAGAACCGGCAGCCTACCGCGATCAGAAGATCGCACCCGTCGCAGGCCATGTTAGATGCCTGGGATCCGTGCATACCGATCATACCTGTTGTCAGCGGATTTCTTCCTTTGAAACCACCGCCGCCCATCAGGGTCACTGCAACCGGTGAATCAATCTTTTCTGCAAATTCCGTGAATTCTTCCTGGGCTCTGCCTCTAACCACACCACCGCCGCAGATCAGAAGTGGTTTTTCGGAGGCCTTGATCATATCCACAAGGATATCGATATCTTTTTCATCTGCCTTTGGCGTATTAAAGTTATCTGATGCCCGTTTCATCAAAACGCCAAGCTTCCCGGAGGAATAATGGCTTGCACGGTCCAGCTTCTCGTATTCTGCCTTTTCTGCCGTAACATTTTTCAGGATATCCACAAGAACCGGTCCCGGCCGGCCGCTCCTTGCGATCGCAAAGGCTGCCCGGATCGTATCTGCGAGTTTATTCACATCGCTGACCAGGTAATTGCATTTGGTGATCGGCATGGAAATACCGGTGATATCGACCTCCTGGAAAGAATCCTTTCCGATCAGGTTCTCACTGACGTTACAGGTAATGAAGACGACCGGTGAAGAATCCATATATGCCGTCGCAATACCAGTAGTGAGGTTCGTTGCCCCCGGTCCTGAAGTCGCAAAACAAACACCGACTTTGCCGGTCGATCTGGCATAACCATCCGCCGCGTGGGATGCGCCCTGTTCATGCGCGGTCAGAATATGATGGATTTTATCCTCATAGCCGTACAGGGCATCATAGACATTCAGAATTGTTCCGCCCGGATAGCCGAAGACGGTGTCTACGTCCTGTTCCAGGAGACATTCCATTAAGATCTGAGCTCCCGTGAGTTCCATTTGCATCACTCTCCTTTGCTGTAAAAAAATGTCCTATGGCTGATTGTATTTCCATAGGACTTCTGCTTCCAATTACCTTTGCGATAATCTGCGTCGATTTAAATTACTTCGTGAATTCCCGGGTACTACAATCAGCATTATTTCTGCTCTCTACGACGACTAGCAGGAGGATAACGCTTACGACTACAGATAAAAGTACCAGTAAATTCATGAACATTTCGTTAAATCTCTGAAAAAAATTTTCTATAATGATACCTCTCGCACTTTACTTTGTCAACAAGAAAAAGCGTTAAAGTATCCTGTTTTTTAAGCAAAAAACGGGTCTGGCAGAAGTGTTGCTGCTGCCAGACCCAATCTTCCTGAAGAGGTTTATTATCAATGAACCTTCTGATTATTTAGCTGCTTTCTTTGCTGCAATTGCTCTTTCTTCCATGCCGACTCTATCATAGAGGACATTATCGACCGGGAGACCTGCTTCTGCACGAAGTTTTGCATCATAATCTGCAAGTTTCTTCGGGTTGAACAGGCAGTTCAGTACGATACTGATCACACCCAGAACAGCGACGAAGATGAATGTGCCGTGGTATCCCAATGCCTGTGCGCCGATGGCTGCAAAGATATACGGGAATACTGCGTTCATAACGGTATTCAGAGGAGGTGCGCCGGTATAAACAGCCGGGAAGTCCTCTGGTCTCCAGTAACGGACCAGTGCGGAAAATCCGAAGTTGGATCCTGCACCCATGAAGATACCTAAGAGCATGGTTGCTGCAAAGATCGTCCATGCATTGTCAATTGCGCCTAAGATACCGCAGATCGTCATGATGATGCTGGTGATAAAGATAGCTTTCTTGGTTCCAAACTTCGTATCCAGAAGACCTAATACATAGCTGCCGATCATAGCAACGATACCCATCATGAAGAGGACGGATGTGAAGCCCATGCTCATCAGCTTAAATCCAGGAATCGCGAAGATTGTGAACTTGTCGTTAAAGCTGATCAGCGCCGGTACGATCTGTACCATGAATGCAACTGCTGTCAGCATGATGATATTAGTCGGGATGATAGCGAACCACCACTGTGCGCAGCCCCAGATCTTAGAACGTTTCCAAACAGATTTCTTTCTGTTTTCCAGCTCCAGTGCCAGCATTTCGTCTGCTTTTTCCTTTGTGAAAGACTTGTCGTTGTCACGGAAACATCCGCACTCTTCCGGATAAGTCTTGATAAAGAGTGCGCAGATGATCAGACCGACAACACATACAATGAAGTATGGAAGCCATGCTGTGATATTGGCTTTAACCAAAGACCCTGAATCTGCAAGTGCAACACCATGTGCGCCGGTGAAAAGGCTCAGGCAGATTGCAGAAGCAAGCGGGTAAGATAAGGTAACAATACCCATAACCGTACCTTTTTTCCGCGGGAACCAGTTACCGATCAGGATCGTCGTCATTGTGTTTGCCCATAACGGGAATACCAGAAGACCGCATCCAAATACGATACACCATAAGATCCTCATTGTGTCTGCCGGGATCACCATGATCAGGACACCGACTGCCATAGAGATGACACCAAAGAGTAAGCTGAGTGCTTTCTGGTTGCGGATCCGGCCGATTCTCGGTGCCACAATACAATAAGTGATGATGAAACTAAGGAGTGATCCGACCATCGTAATGAATGTTGTTACAGTCGTTCCTCCGACATAATTTGAAAGAACGTTGACCGGATAGCTGGTATATGCTACATATCCGATGTATGCGCACATCTGATAGATCATCAGCATCCAGCCACGCCAGCCATATCCTTTCGGCATAGGATTTGCTTGTCCCATAAAAATTCTCCTTCCTTTTTATTACAAAATATTACTTTTATATCTTACGTTTCCTGCACTGTAAAAAAAAGCAAATAAAAAAAGCGAATCAGCAATATATGCATTGCTGATCCACTTTGCCAAAAATCATTATTCCCCAAGAATAATATCATTCCATTTCGGATCCTTCCACGCCAAAACGATCTTGGCCAGATCTGCTTCATCCAGTGGCGTGATCGGAAACAGTTTTACTTTATCCAGAATATCCTGCATAGCAAGATCCAGCTCGATGGTGACACCCTGATTCAGGCAGATAGCGATCTTAACTTCCTGAATATTTTTCAGGACTTTCAACTTAAAATCTTCAATGCTGGCTCTTTGCATCATCTGACTGATCCTGGCAGTGGCACCTCTTGCATAGTTTTCGTCAAATGTGATGATCTGCTCGTCTTTGATATCTCTAAGCGTTATTTTTTTCTTTTTAGAAAGCGGATTTTCTTTAGAAACCACAATGACTGGGACGGCTCTTTTATCCCCGATATCCTTCTGCAGCAGATATTCTTTCCCATATAAGGCATAGCTGATCACACTGCAAAGATCCAGTTCGCCCGCTTCCAGTTTCTGAAGCAGTGCTTCCGGTTCTCCGACAATAAATTCCGGCACCAGATTATTCTTCTTGATCAACTCACTGATCACAGAAACCGATACGTCACGGATCCGAGGGGTGTTATGGATTCCCACACGAAGGATCTTCTTCTGTCCTTCATAGTGATCTTTTGCTTCCCGGATTGCTGCTTTGTGTGCTTCCAAAAGCGGTGCCCACGTCCGGTAAAGGATTTCCCCGGATTCCTCTAAAACCAGTTTCCTCCGATTGCTCCGGTCAAAGAGCGGCATTCCCAGTTCTTTTTCCAGTGCCTGCATCTGCAAACTTAATGCCTGATGGGTCACAAACAGTTTCTCTGCAGCTTTGGTAAAACTGCCGTTTTTTACGATCTCTATAAAATACTCGATCTGTAAAATTGTCATATACTTACTTCTTTCTTGAACGGGAAAGAAGAGCCATGCTCCTGCATGGCTCTCATCGTTCCTTTTTTAGTGCTTCGGATAATCCGTTCCTTCTGCGATCGCCTTTTCGACTTCTTCTCTTGTAGGCGGAACGTTTGTAAATTTATGTTTCCAGGTTCCGTCTTCCTGTTTTTCGGTGGACAGATCAAATCGGACATTCTCCCATGGATCCGGATGATCTTTCCAGACTTCATACAGTCCTGGCAGGAACTGATTCAGCATTGCTGATTCAAATGCCATATGTTCTGCAACATTTGGTCTCGGAGGAGGCGTCATGCCAGTCTTCTTTGCCATTTCTGCCATCTTCTGTGCCATCTCCGCCATTTGTTTCATCCGCTCTTCACTGGAAACGGAAACACTTCTCCAGTAAATGCCGCCTTCGACGTCCTGATACATATGGATCAGGAAACCGGTATCCGGCGTGCTGTCTCCAAAGCAGGACATCCAGCAGTGTTCATAGCATTCTGTGAATGGATAGTTCTCTACGCTGACACGGGTGATCTTGATTGGATGAGTCGGATCAAACTCGTAAGAACCTTCTACAGAACCTGCATAACCAACCTCGCATGGCGGGACGATCCAGTCAAATCCATAGTGCTCGCCCGGAGCCCACAGATGGTAGCCTTTTTCCATGTTGCCCCAGAACCAGTCGACCATCTCTGCCGTTACGCCCGGAACAAACTCATTGACATCTGACATGACCATAAAGTGTTTGTCAGCAAACTTCGGATGAACCTCCAGCGGAGGCATCGGAACAACCTTTGCCGGCTCCACTTCTCTGCGTTTGAAAACAACTGGCTTCTCACCTTCTGCATATTGTCTGCGCTGTCCGCCGTTAAACATAACTTCTCCCATAGTTACTTCTCCTTTATATAATCTTTTTTATGCGCCTTCTTATACCAACCCCAGATATCTCTTTCTGGAGTACTCATATACTTCTTCCATGAAGACTTTGCATCCTAATGCTTCCCGGTAGCCCATGCCCAGCATAGCTGGTTTGCCCGGATGGCAGAAGAAGTCAACAAATTCTCTTGCTGCTTCCTTGGCTGCCTGGTCATCTTCCACGTCAAATGTATGTGGCCATGCCTGGAAGCAAAGCTGCTCACCAAATTCGGTATAAAGTTTACGGACGTCGTTGATATTCATCATCTCCCATCCGTCAATTCCCGCTTCAACGAAGATGTGGATCCGGTCCTCAATTTTTCCGCAGGAATGGATCACGCAGTAACGTCCCTTGCTGTGGATATGCCCCACAAAGTCTTTCATATATGGAAGGAAATAATCCCTTGCGACCTGATCTGAGAAGAACGGTGCCTTCTGTGCACCCCAGTCATCATGAACCGTAAAGCCGTCGATACCCGGGAAGTACTCACAGATCTTATCCACCAGTTTTATTCCCATATCCGTCATCGCACCGAAAAGATCATGAACCGCATCTTCCTGATCTGGATCGACCAAGGCCATTGCGGCGTTTTCAAAATCCATCAAAGAGATCAGTCGCTCAAACCAGAATCCGTTCAGGAATGAAGTCGGAGGCCAAG
>JAZNHY010000297.1:0-7860 GCA_045577235.1 Lachnospiraceae bacterium | reverse complement strand
TCTTCCTTAAATGCAGGCAGGACCTGCTGAACGGAATTTGAGCTTTCATCCAGAACGATGTATGCCTTTTTGCCCAATGTTTTCGAAGCACGATAAAGACCGATCGCTGCGCCAAAGCTGTCGATGTCACAGTTCTTATGTCCCATGATGACAACACGGTCTTTATTCATCAGCACTTCTTTTAATGCGATTGCTTTGATCCTTGCCTTAACACGGCTGTTTTTCTCCACCTGCTTGGTCTTGCCGCCGTAATAATACACGCGCTCGCCATCTCTTACAACAGCCTGGTCTCCGCCTCTTCCCAGGGCCAGCTCTAATGCCAGCCGGGCATTTTCGTTATTCTTTGTATAGTCTTCTCCAACACCGATTCCGATACTTAAAGTGACCGGGATATCGCTTCCTGTATCGATGTTCTTGACCTCATCCAAAAGATCAAACTTATCACGCTGGAAGTTTGCCAGATACTTTCTCTTAAAGTTAACATAATACCGGTCTTTTTCTGTCTTACGGACAACGCCGCCGCAATTCTGGAAATAGTTGCTGACAGCCCGGTCGATCATAGCAACAACAAAGGACCGTTTGACATCCGTCTCCTGTTCCAGTGTCTCATCATAGTTATCGATATAGATCGATCCAATAACCATCTGCTCATCCACACCCTTGCGGACCATGTTCACGATTTCTGTCTCATCAAAAAGATAGACCGTGTAAACAAACAGGCCCTGCATTGGCAAAGAGACCAGTTTTTTCTCCAGCAGATCATTGTCCACCAGAAGTTTCTTAATATGAAGTCTGTAATTCCGGTTGTCATAAACGACTGCTATGTTTTTGGTGATGCCTTCAAATTTCAGATCTTCCGGCTCTACTTCCCTGAACAGGTCACAGAGATTCTCAGAACCAGGTGCCCCGCTATGGAGACGGCTGAAATAATCATTATAGATAATGATATCGCCCTCCATATCCGTGATCGCGTACGGAATAGGGAAATCTGCGATCATTTCCCGCTCCAGATTCTCATAATTCCGTGCGAACTTGATCAGGTTTTCGCCAAGACGCTTATTCTGATAGCGCAAAAACAGAATGGCGGCAGCCACAAAGAGCACCAGAACGCCCAAAGAGATCAGGCCGGCTTTTGTATCGATAAAGAACAAGCCCACACTAAGACCCAGTAAGCAGACTCCCAAAGCTGCCACAAAGAAAATATATCCTTTCAGGATATAACCAATCTTCAGTTTTTTTCCTTTTTTCTTCGTATCCATAATTTTAACCGTCACAAAAACGCCCTCCCCTCTGTTCCTTCGGCCTTGCATCGGGGCAGGGAGGGATCATGGGAAATTATACTACAAATAATAATATAAGGAAATCTTTTTATTTTCGCCCATCGAAGGATAAAAAAACAGCTCCCTTGTTCAGGGAGCTGCCATTGTTTGAAATTAGTCTACGGAATAAGGCATTAAAGCGATATGTCTTGCTCTCTTGATAGCGGTTGTGATCGCTCTCTGATGCTTTGCACATGTTCCGGTGATTCTTCTCGGAAGGATCTTTCCTCTCTCAGAGATGAACTTTCTTAATGTGCTGACATCTTTATAATCGATCTTCTGCGCTTTTTCTCCACAGAAAATGCAAACTTTCTTTCTTCTGCGAATGTTTGGTCTTCTTCTTGGAGCATCGCCCTTATCTTCTCTGTTATATGCCATAATTATGAACCTCCTGAATGATTTTAATTAAATGGCAAACCCTCGTCTTCTAATCCGTCAGCAATATTCATAAACCCTTCGCCTGCTGCTTCCATCGGTGATGGTGATGGAGCCGGTGCAGGTGCTGCCTGTGGCTGCTGCGGTGGAGCCTGATATCCGGAATTGGAAGAAGCATTCTTACTTTCTGCAAATTCCACATTCTCTACAACAACATCCGTTGAATATGCCTTAGATCCATCCTGTTTGGTGTAGGAATTGGTCTGGATCCGTCCTTCCAGACAGACTTTTGTTCCCTGCTTCATATACTTTTCAAAAAACTCAGCGGTCTTGCCGAAAGCAACGCAGGAAATAAAATCTGCTGTCTGCTGACTGTTGTCACGTTTAAAGCGACGGTCAACAGCTAAAGTGAATCTGGCAACCGGCAATGAATTATCCTGTGCGTATCTTATTTCCGGATCCCGTGTCAGGCGTCCCATAAGTATTACTTTATTCATTGTAACTCCTTTTTTGTACGAGCGTTCCGTGCCATTGATAGTTACTCTTCGTCTTCACGAACTACCAAATATCTGATCACACCGTCCATGATCCGAAGCTGCTGTTCCATTTCGTTTGGACAATCGGTGTTCTCACTCTCGAAGTAGATGAAGTAATAGTATGCTTCGTTCATTTTCTGAATTTCGTAAGCAAGTCTTTTCTTACCCCAATCATCGACAGATGTCACATTGCCTCCAAATCTTTCAACAAGGCCTTTGATTCTTTCGATAATTGCGGCGCGTTCTTCATCTTCGAGTTTAGCACTCAGAACAACTGCTATTTCGTATTTGTTCATTTCTCGCACCTCCTTTTGGTCTCTGGCTCCCCATCTGAGTGGGAAACAAGGAATATTATCACGAGTCAGTATTTTAACACGCAGTTTTTCCGAATGCAAGAAATTTCTTGGCAAAAAAGCTTATTCGGGGAGCTTTCTTTATCGCAGGAAAAAGGGGTGCCCCGCCCCTCCACAATAGTCGGTTCGGAACACCCGCTTTTCTCCTGCGGGGAAAGCTCTCCGCTAAAGTTTTTTTACTAATTAAAGGATATCGGAAAACTTTTGTAAAAGATCCTCCCTCGTCAGTTTCTGCTTCTCTTCGCCGGAAACGTCGAAGATGATCCTGCCTTCGTTCATCATGATCAGACGTGTCCCGTGTTCGATCGCGTCTTTCATATTGTGCGTGATCATCAAGGTTGTTAATTGATTTTCTTCTATTAAATGATCCGTCGTCTGAAGGACTTTTGCCGCTGTTGCCGGATCCAGTGCCGCTGTATGCTCATCCAGCAGCAGGAGTTTCGGCTGCACCAGCGTGGCCATCAGCAGGGTCAGGGCCTGCCTTTGTCCACCGGAAAGCAGTCCGACTTTCGTCGTCATCCGCTCTTCCAGGCCAAGTCCCAGGATCGCCAGCTTCTCCCGGTACTCCTCGCGTTCTGCCTTTGTAACGCCCCAGCGGAGTCCTCTCTTTTGTCCTCTTCTTCGGGCAAGTGCCAGGTTTTCTATGATCTGCATATCGGCTGCCGTTCCCATCTTTGGATCCTGAAAGACCCTTCCGATATACGGTGCCCGCTTATATTCCGGAAGGCCTGTCACATTGACTCCATCCAGAATAATGGCGCCTTCATCGATTGGCCAGATCCCCGCGATCGCATTCAGGATAGTGGATTTACCAGCACCATTTCCGCCGATCACGGTTACGAATTCACCCGGTTCAATATGCAGTTTGGCATCGATCAGCGCTTTCCGTTCATTGATCGTTCCGGTATTAAAGGTCTTCGATACATGTTCTAACCAAAGCATTTCTCAGACCCCCTTCTTAAAACTGTTGCTGATCGCCTGCGCATACTTCAGGCTTCGTTTGCCTGCCCAGCCAAAGGAATTTTTCGCCTTTCCCCTCAGATATGGGATCGCCAGGAAGATCGTAACGATCAGAGCCGTAAAGAGTTTCAGGTCATTCGGATCCAGCCTCAGCCAGAGGATGATGACCATGACGATGTAGTAGACAATGCCGCCAAACACCACAAAAGCCAGACGGATGGCAAAATTGCATCCTTTTCGGAAGATCGCATCGCATAAGATCTCACCGATGATGATCGCTGCAAGACCAATGACAATGCTGCCTCGTCCCATGTTGATGTCCGCGAAGCCCTGATATTGAGCCATCAGCGCACCTGCAAGAGCCACCAGTCCATTGGAAAGGACAAGACCCAGGATCTTGATATTCGGTGTGTTGATGCCAAGTGCCAGGCTCATTTCGTTATTGGTTCCTGTTGCGCGGACTGCCGATCCCTGTTCCGTTCCGAAATACCAGTACAGGATTGCTATGATCACTGCAGAAATGATCACTCCAATCAGGATCGCATGTGGAATGTTCCGCATGCTGATCACCAGTTTATACTGGCTTGGATTCAGTGACCGGTTGGACGACATTCCCATGATCCTTAGATTAATGGAATATAGGGCGAACTGTGTCAGGATTCCGGCAAGGATCGCCGGGATACCCAGTTTGGCATGCAAAAGACCAGTGATCAGTCCTGCCAAAAGGCCGGAAACAAGCGCAAGGATCGTTGCCAGCCAGCATGGAAGGCCGGCCAGTGACAACATGACTGCAACAGCGCCACCCGTGGCAAAGGACCCGTCAACTGACAGGTCCGCCACATCTAAAATTCGAAAGGTTATAAAGACTCCCAGGGCCATCAAACCCCAGATCAATCCCTGGGAGATGCCTCCGGGAAGTCTGCTTGCCAGATTCCCGAGGCTGATTGCACACAAGATATTTGTCATATATGATTATCCCAATTCTTTGTAATCGTCCGGAACCGTTACTCCGTAAAGATCTGCTAATTCTTTGTTGTACTTCTTGACCGGATTCGGATCATACTCAATTGCCATTGTTGTGATGTCTGCTTCTCCCAGCAGGATCTTGACCGCCATTTTACCGGTAGCATATCCAAGCTGATAGTAGTCGATCGTCAATGTTGCAACACCGCATTTTGCACAAATGCCTTCTTCACCGGCAATGATAGGTGTCTTCGTTGCTCTTGCGACGGCATCAATTGCATCTGCATTATCTGCTGCCTTATTATCCGTTGGAATAAACAGAACATCGTTCTCTTCACATGCGGTCTGTGATACCAGAGAAACATCGTTTGTATCTGTGAAGCCATAAGCAGTTACGGTGAAACCAAGTTTTGTCAGCTCTTCTGTCATGACATCTTTCTGATAAATGGAGTTGACCTCACTGTTGCCGTAAATGATACCAACTGTTTTTGCTTCCGGGAACAAGTCTTTGATCATCTGTGCCTGCTCATCCAGAGGAGGAAGATCCGAAGTACCGGAAACATTACTTCCAACAACGCCATTAAAGTTTTCAATATTTAATGCTGCACCGTATTCCGTGACGGATGTTCCAAGGATTGGAATCGTATCCGTTGACGCAACAGCTGCCTGCAGTGCCGGCGTTGCATTTGCCATGATCAGATCCACCTGGCTTGCTGCAAATCCATTCGTGATCGTTGCGCAGGTTGCGCTGTCACCGGATGCATTCTGCTCATCAAATTCCACACTATCGCCAAGTTCCTCTGTGATTGCATCCTTAAATCCCTGGGTTGCTGCATCCAGAGCGTCATGCTGCACGAGCTGGCAGATGCCAACAACAAATGTCTCTTTTGCAACGGACTCTGCGTCTTTTTCCGCACTCCCGTTTCCCTGTCCGCCGCCGTTAGAGCCGCACGCGGTCAGAGCTGCAATAAGGGTAAGCCCTAAAATAATAGCTACTATTCTGCTTCTTTTCTTCATGATGGTTCCTCCTGAAAAAAAATTATTGGCTGCAGGTTGTCAGCCGGTCTGTAATAAAAAAACCGCACGTTGTTTGTGCAGCCCTTCTCCTTAAGATCTTTTTACGTACCTCACCAACAACTATGCCCCCCGATGATAGCTGTAATAATAGCGGTATCCATAAAAAGCTCTGTTTCTGTCTAACATCTCTGCCTCCGTTATTGCGTGCATTTTAACGCTTTAAAGCGTTGATGTCAACCCCTATTTTACTTTGTTTCTTTCTACCATCCCTTAACATTGTATGCTATAATTATTTCAATTATGGAAAACAGATATTCACGAAATATTCCGTCTATAACAGAGGCGGAGCAGGAACTCCTGAAAAAGAAAAAAGTCGCTATCCTGGGCTGCGGAGGTCTGGGCGGCTATCTTTGTGAATTTTGCGCTCGTTTAGGGATTGGATCGATCATCGTTTGTGACGGAGATGTTTTTGAGGAATCAAATCTGAACCGGCAGATCCTTTCTACGGAAGGTAATCTGGGGACACTGAAAGCGGAGGCAGCAAAGGCTTACATAGAATGCACCAATCCTGACTGTCATGTCGAAATGATATGCCAGCCGTTCTCAGCAGATAATGCTTCTTTTCTGAAGGGCTGTGACGTGATATTGGATGCATTGGATTCTGCTCCTTTCCGCCTGCTCTTAGAGGATGCGGCAGAAGAGTATTCCATTCCTCTGGTTCACGGAGCAGTAAACGGATGGAGCGGACAAGTCTGTCTTGTCCTTCCGGGAAACCGTACGCTGCATCGGATCTACCAGAATGCAGCTCTTCCAAACAACAAAACCGTGCTCCCGTTTACGGCAGCAGCCTGTGCATGTATGGAGATGTCTCTTGCATTGAAGGTCCTGATCGGAAAGAGCGAGGCGGAAGATGAGGCGCTTAGCATCTTTGATCTGTTTTCCGGACAGCTGGAGAAAATATATTTGGAAGAATAATCAGCTGTAGTCATGCAGCGGCAAGGAGGTTTTTATGTATTATAACGATTTCAAAGAATTGAAATTATCAGGCCTCGGCATGGGCAATATGCGTCTTCCTGTTCTGGACAATGACAGTTCCAAGATCAATGAAGAACTGGCCGGAAAGATGCTTGCATTTTGCCTTGAGAACGGCATTAATTATTTTGACACTGCCTATGGCTACCATGGAGGAAACTCCGAGATCGTGGTTGGAAAATTACTTAAGCAATATCCTCGCGATTCTTTTTATCTGGCAACAAAATTCCCAAGCTATGATGCTTCTCTTTTTACCCGCATGCCGGAGATCTTTGAAGAGCAGCTTTCCAAACTGCAGGTGGACTATTTCGATTTCTATCTGATGCACAATGTAAACCATCTGAATATCAATCTGTTTGTGAATCCGGAAAAGAATGCACTGGACTATTTCTATGAGCAGAAAGAAAAGGGTCGTATCCGCCATCTTGGTTTCTCTTCACATGCAGACTATGATGATCTGAAAAAATACCTGGAGGCTTATGGTGACCACATGGAATTCTGCCAGATCCAGCTGAACTGGCTGGACTGGGATTTCCAGGATGCAAAGAAGCGGGTTGAGCTTCTGAAAGAATACAACATTCCTATCTGGGTCATGGAGCCGGTTCGTGGAGGCAAACTGGCCTCTCTTCCAGATAATTATATGAATCAGCTGAAGCCTTTCCGTCCGAACGCTACTTCTGTAGAATGGTGCTTCCGGTTCCTGCAGGCAATCCCGGAAGTGACAATGATCCTTTCCGGTATGTCCAACATGGAGCAGCTGGAAGAAAATATCAAGATCTTTGAAACAAAAGAACCGGTAACCGAAGAAGAAAAGGCGGTTTTGTTTGACATCGCAAAAGACATGGTCAATAAGAATACGCTTCCTTGTACGGCATGCCGGTACTGCACGAGCTATTGTCCGAACAACATCAATATTCCGGAAATCATTGCCGCTTATAATGAGGATAAAATGGGAGGTCGTGACTTCCGCGTCCCAATGCTCCTGAACCGGACACCGGAAGGCCAAAAACCTTTTGATTGTGTGGCCTGCCGTTCCTGCGAGGATGTTTGTCCACAGGATATTAAAATTTCCGAATTAATGGAAGAACTGACCAATAAGTTTCAAAAATAAAAAAAGATAAGACAGAATAAAAGAGACCGGCTTTCCACCGGTCTCTTTTAGTATGAAATATGTTGTACCTATCCTAAAACCCGAATCGCTTCAGGTGTACAAGACTTTTTGGGTAGAATTATTATAACACCAGCCCTCAAAATAAACAATCAACAAATTACTATAATATTGTTGTGTTTTGTCCTATTGCAGTC
>JAZNHY010000296.1:0-7837 GCA_045577235.1 Lachnospiraceae bacterium | reverse complement strand
GCTGCCGCCTGGCACCCGGAAAGGATCGTCTCCTTATATGAAAAACCCGGTTCTCTGAAATGTACATGTACATCACAGAAACCGGGAAGAATTGTGTATCTGGAAGAGTCAAGTTCAATCGGAAGATGCAAAACTTTTCCGACTTTAATAGATTCAGCTTGTAAAAAACCTGTCATGTTTACCACCTTGTCAGCCTCTCAGGACTACCTTAAAAGTTATATAATTTTTACCACAGTCTCCCTGATAAGTCAATGGAAAGACAGGCAAAATGAACTGTTATTTCAATAAAATCCATTTTAGTGCAGCATCTTGCAGCCTTCCAGGAAGAATATTCATCAAAAGCAGAAGCGGATTGCGGTTGATCGTATAAATAAGCCGTGGATGAGAGACAAAAAGTGCTTTTTCCACCAACTTTGAGAGCCTTTCCGGCGTAATCTTTCTGGACTCCACCTTTGCCACAATGTTACGAAACCGGTCAGCATTATAGGAGTAGTGTTCTGTATTCGCACAGAAATCCTCCAGACGCCTGGTAGAGACATCTAAAAGACCGGTATCTACTGCTCCCGGACGCAAAATAATGACCGGGATCCCAAGCAGCATCAGTTCCCTCCGCAAAGATATGGCATAAGAATCCAGGGCGGTCTTTGTGATTCCATAGATTCCTGTAAACGGAAGCGGCGAAAGCGGTGCCAGTTCACTTGTCGTTATCAGGACCCTGCTTCCCTTTTTCAGGAGGGGCAGAAATATTTTGTTCACCCGATAAACAGAAAACAGATTCACCTCATAGCTCCGAAGGAACTCTTCCTCGCTCATCTCCACCAGTGAATTCAGGTCATAGATACCTGCCATATGAATGATGGCTCCAATATGCTCTGTCTTTTCCTGGACACTTTGAAAAGCTGCCTTTACAGCATCTTCTTTCCTTAAATCGGTCTGAACAAACAACAATGACTCGAATTCTTCTTCCGGTGCTTTGATATCCAGGCCAAATATGCGGTGTCCATCCCTGATCAATTGTTTTGCTGTCGCCAGTCCCATGCCGCCGGAAACACCGGTTACAATGATATCCATGAGTTTATGCCTGCCTCCACGTATACGCGTTTGTTATGACCTCACTACCATTATTGTGCACTGCAGTAAAAATAGCAGCATCCACAGTCATAATCCAGCACCTTTCTTCCGTTCAGGTCTTCTTCCTTTACTTGAATACCTTCTTTTTCCGGGGTGGACTCCTGGTTTCGACACTTCATGACTTTTTCCCATGCCTGATAGACTTTCCCGATATAATCCCCCGAAAGCGGTGCGCTTCCGTGACTTCCCAGGATCTCATTAAACAGTCCTTCTGTCTTCTCTTCCAGATGTTTGAGTGAGCCGCCAAAAATCTTCATTCCTTCGTCATCAGTCATAAAGATATGGCCGCTTTGAATCGAGTCGCCCGTAATTAAAAACCTGTTCTGAATATCAAGGAAAGCCAGGCTGCCAGGAGAATGTCCTGGATTTTCAAATACTTCCAGTACTCTTCCTCCAAGGTCGATCTTATCCCCTTCTTTGACTGGATGGAGTGCAATTCCCGGATAATTGTTTTCCACGCCAAATTGCAGATAATCTGTCAAACTCATATACAAGTCTGAAAATGCACCAAGACCACCCATATGATCCCCGTGACCATGGGTAATAGCGATCATCATCGGTTTTTCTTCAGAAATCAGTTTGTCATACAGTCCTGCTTCTTTCAAAATACCCTCACCGATTTCTTTCGCGTTTTTGGTATTCATGCCTGCATCGATCATTAATGCTCTGTCATCTCCAGCCAAAAGGAAAAACCTGGTCAGGCTGACCTCACTCAGCTTGTCTTCGATCATCCATGTATACTCATTATATTTTTTTATTTCGTAAGCCATTATCCTTCTCCTTTTTATGAAATGAATTACTATTTTTTTATATTATACTTCATCTGGAGATTTAACAGAAGTACTTCTCTCCTAAATACTTTTCCGTAGGGTCACATACCCTTTTTTTAGATCTTCAAATGCACATTCTTAATTCAGCCCCGAATTATTCCAACTCAAACTCGAAAGAAGGTGATTATGGTAATTTTGAATATAAAAAGGCTGCCGCAAAAGCGACAGCCTTTTTAATCTTTCAATAAAGATTCTTATGCTTCCGGAGGCATAACCATTTCTTTGATTTCTCCATCGATAACGATTGGAGCGCCGGTTGCTGCCTGAATATCCTCAATAGATACTCCAGGAGCAAGTTCTCTCAGCGTGAAGCCTCTGTCAGTGATCTCCAGAACGCCAAGTTCTGTTACGATCATATCAACTGCTCTAAGAGCCGTTGCCGGAAGAGAGATCTCTTCAAATAATTTGTGAGCACCTTTGTTTGTATGCTGCATAGCAACAACAACCTTCTTAGCACCAACAACAAGGTCCATAGCGCCGCCCATACCTGGAGCCATCTTGCCCGGGATGATGTGGGATGCGATATTACCGACCTGGTCAACCTGAAGAGCTCCGAGAACGGTCATGTCAACATGTCCGCCACGGATAATGCCGAAGGAAACTGCAGAATCAAAGAATGCTGCACCTTCATAAATGTCAACATTGACACCGCCTGAGTTAACAACGTTCGGATCGATGTGATCTGGAGCAGAAACACCAGCCATACCGATGATACCATTCTCAGACTGAAGGGAAATATCGATTCCTTCCGGAACATAGTTAGCGACTAAAGTAGGAAGTCCGATGCCTAAGTTAACAACGTATCCGTCCTTTAATTCCTGTGCTACACGGTGAGCAATAATCTGTTTTACGTCTGCCATTATTTGTCACCTCCTACTACGATATAATCAACAAAGATATACGGAGTCATGACATAGTCAGGATCTAATTCGCCGACTTCCACCAGTTTTTCAGCTTCTACGATAACTGTATCAGCTGCGGTAGCCATAACGATCTGGAAGTTCTTTGTTGTTCCTTTGTAGAATACATTACCCTTCTTATCAACAATGCTGCCTTTCAGAACTGCGAAATCAGCATGAAGAGGTGCCATCAGCAGATAATCTTTTCCTTCCAGGGTCATTTCCTGAAGAGTAAATTCGCTGTTTGCGATATCTGTGCCGACACCGGTTGGGGTGATAACACCGCCAAGACCTGCACCACCTGCACGGATCATTTCAGCCATGGAGCCCTGAGGAACCAGCTCAACCTGCATTTCGCCAGAGTTCATCTGCTCTGCAACCTGCTTATTCAAACCGATATGAGTAGCAACCAGTTTCTTTACTGAATGATTCTTGATCAGTTTACCGTCGCCGGTAGGTCCTTTAACTTCGTTGCCATCTGCATCAAACTGTGGTCCAAAAGAGCCATCGTTGCAGATCACAGTCAGATCCTTTGCGTTACGTTCAACCAATGCGTCCATGATAGATTCCGGAGTTCCGTTTCCCATGAAACCGCCGACCATAACGGAAGAACCATCTTTGATCATTTCAGCAGCTTCTGCAGCTGTAATAATTTTATTTTTCATTCGTTACGTTTCCTTTCATTAGTCACGTTTTACGATAAGAGCCTGACCCTGGCCACCGCCGATGCAAAGAGTTGCAAGACCAAGTTTAGCATCTCTCTTCTGCATTTCGTAAAGAAGGGTGACAAGAATACGGCATCCGGATGCTCCGATTGGATGTCCCAGTGCGATAGCTCCGCCGTTTACGTTAACTTTGTCCATATCAAACTCAAGGTCATGAGCAACTGCAAGAGACTGAGCTGCGAATGCTTCATTTGCTTCAACAAGGTCGATGTCTTTGATCGTTACGCCAGCTTTTTCCATAGCTTTTCTGGATGCCGGGATAGGGCCTGTGCCCATGATCTTAGGATCTACACCGCCTGTAGCGTAAGAAACGATTGTAGCCAGAGGTTTGATACCTAATTCTTCTGCTTTTTCTTTTGTCATAACAACAACTGCTGCTGCACTGTCGTTAATACCAGAAGCGTTACCAGCTGTAACTGTGCCGCCATCTTTCTTGAATGCCGGTTTCAGTTTTGCAAGAGCTTCGATCGTTGCGCCGAAACGTGGGAATTCATCAGTATCGAAAGCAACCGGATCACCCTTCTTCTGAGGGATCATAACAGGTACGATCTCATCTTTGAATTTTCCTCCTTTGATAGCTGCTTCTGCTTTCTGCTGTGATGCTAAAGCGAATTCATCCTGCATCTCTCTTGTAAGTCCCCACTGCTCTGCAAGGTTCTCAGCGGTGATGCCCATGTGATAATTATTAAAAGCATCCCACAGACCATCGTTAACCATAACGTCAACCATGTTTGTGTTGAACATACGAGCTCCCCAACGAGCTGCCGGCATAGCGTACGGTGCCATAGACATGTTTTCCATACCACCTGCAACGATGATGTCAGCATCGCCTGCCTGGATAAGACCTGCTGCTAAAGCAACGCTCTTAAGGCCGGAACCACAAACGATGTTAACTGTGAATGCTGTACTAGTCTCAGGAAGACCAGCTTTTAAAGCTGCCTGACGAGCCGGGTTCTGTCCAAGGCCAGCCTGAAGAACGTTACCAAAGATAACTTCATCAACCTGCTCCGGTTTCAGACCTGCTCTGTTAACAGCTTCTTTAATAACTGTCGCACCGAGCTCAACAGCTGGTGTATTCTTTAATGTACCGCCAAAGCTGCCGATAGCTGTACGGCAAGCGCTGGCAATTACAATCTCTTTTGCCATTTTAATTTTTCCTCCTAGATAGATGTCCGCTTTTCTAATGCGGAAGATCCATTTCATAATTCGGGCCGGCCCGAAAAGCCGGCCCATTTTTGTCTGTCAATTATTTCTTAGCTGCTTTCTTAGCTGCTGCTTTTTTAGGAGCCTTTTTAGCGTTCTTCTTCATGAAGTCTCTATCCTGGCAGCCAGTTCCACAGTACAGATAGGTTCTGTCTTTTACGCCCTTGTTGATCTGATCTTCATCGATCTCAGCAACGCAGCGAGCCATAGAACCATCACCCATGTACCAACGAAGTGGGAAGCAGTAGAAACGGAATCTCTTGTTGGAAACTTTGTCAAGATCACCACCAAGGTTCTCAACACCAACAATACCATGACCAAGCATCATCTTGTGGCATGGCTCCCATGTTCCCCAGCATCCGATCTTCTCAAGATCGCCGAACTTCTTGTCATATGCTTCCTGTCCGTGGATACGGATGTACTCGAATTTATCGAATTCAGCATAAGCTTCCTCGCCGAACTGAGCTTTGTACTCTTCTGTGATCGGATATCCGGATGCTCCAAGAAGGTTCATTCTTGTCATACCGTTGTTACCCATAGCGGTGTGAAGCGGATGATCAAGTGCCTGCATATCCATAGCAACACATTTTACCTTGTGCTCTACGAACCAACGACCAGCATCGATACCGGTACCGCAGGAATAATGATAATATTCTTTGGAGTCATCGAACAGTCTGTGCATACCTGTGTTCAGGCAGACAACCATTCCTTCTAACTCTGACGGCTTAATGTTTGCTCTCTTGCAAGCATCCTCAAGATGCTCAGGCATGATGAGCTCCCAACGGCCAACATGGATCTCTAAGCAAACTGCGTCGCCGGTGTAAGCATCGACAGGCATTTCATGCGTATAACGAGCTCTTTTGCCGTCGAATTCGAACTCCATGACGTGACGTGGAGCGTCGCAGTGAGTACCTGTATGCATTGTGCATCCAACATACTGCGTTAAAACGCCGCCCTTAGCCATGCTGTGTTTTCCCTCGATAAATGGCTTATCGAAATAAGGCCAACGTGGAATTTCAGCGCTGAAAGGATGTGTTAAGTCAACAAATACTTTTTTTCCCATTTTTTTTCTTTCCTCCATTAAAAAAATAATAACGTTATTATTTTTAACTGTAACAGACACATAACTCCGAAGAGCTATGTGTCTGAACAATCAAAATCTTATTTGCCATAGACCATCTTGATGAGGTACTCATTCAGATCAGTCTTGGATTTAGCGATGGACTCATCGTCCCATTTCAGGAAGCCTTCTCCCGAAGCAAAGCCCATCTTTCCTTCATCGAGCATCTGCTGCAGCAGTGGTGATGGCTCGTGATTATCTGCCAGATATTTCAGAACATAGTTGTGAATGTTATATGTAAGCTGTGTTCCGACCATATCGGAGTTCTCGATAGGAGCCAGCTGCGGAAGACGAAGACCGAAGCTGTATTTAACTGCATCATCAACTGTCTTAGGATCTGCAATGCCTTCCTGTACGATGTAGATAGCTTCTCTCCAAAGAGCATGCTGCATTCTGTTTGCTACGAAGCCAGGAACGTCCTTCTTGCAGTAGATTGGCTTTTTGCCTGCTCTGGTAAGAGCATCGATCGTTAACTGCATTACTTCTTCTGTTGTATCAGCTGTCTTAACAACCTCTACCAGTGGGATCAGATGTCCCGGATTCCAGAAATGGGTACCGACGACACGCTCTTTGTGAACACACTTGGAAGCGATCTCTGTCGGGCTCATAACAGAAGTGTTAGTAGCGAAGATACAATCATCACGGCAGATGCCTTCCAGCTCTGCAAACAGGTTCTGTTTTGTTTCCATTTCTTCTGCAACACATTCGATGATGAGATCTGCTTCTTTGAATTCCTGGCCTTTGTCCGGGAATACGAAAGAGATACGGTCTAAGCGTTCTTTGATTTCTGCATCTGTGATGATGCCCTTGTCACGAAGCTGCTCCAGGTTTGCCTGAATGACTTCTTTGCAAGGTTTTTCTCTTCTGTTCCAGATCGTAATATTGAAATCCGGGCAGCTGGAGAATACAAGACCGATCATATTACCCATCATACCTGCACCGCAGATAACAACATTTTTAACTTTTTCCATTTCTAATAATCTCCTTTTTTCTTATCGGGTCTTTTCCTGTTACTGTCAGGGTCCTGATTAAACTACCAGGTAACCACCGGAGCAGTCACATGCGGAACCTGTAATAAAGTTGGAAGCATTTGAGGAAAGGAAGATAAGATATCCAACGAAGTCATCCGGCTCAGCCAGACGTCCGATTGGCTCTCTGTTAAGGAAGTTTTTGTAAACTGCAGATTCCGGATCGAACATCCACTCTGTTAACTCAGAACGGAATACGGTCGGGCAAAGTGCGTTAATGTTGATTCCATAAGGTGCAGAAAGGTCACATGCTGCGCAAGCGATCATCATATCTGCGCCACCTTTGGATGTGCAGTATCCGGTATAGCCAGCCATACCTCTCTTGGAACGCTGAGAAGTAACAACAACGATCTTGCCGCCCTGTCCGGATGCAGGTTTCTCACCATTAAGCTGTTTTACCATCTGCTCGGAGACATATTTCAGGACAATGTATACGGACTTGCAGTCTGCATCCATGATGTACTGCCAGTCAGCAACGCTCTGCTCTAAAATGTTTGCCGGTTTGTTAAATCCATGAGCGATTGCCAGGATATCGATTCTGCCATAAGTAGCGACAACATCCTCAATCAGTTTCTTAACATCTTCTTCTTTTGCAGGATCAGCTGCGAAGATAGCGCATTCAATGCCTTCTGCCTTGAATTCATCTGCTAATTCCTGTAATTTTGCTTCATTACGTCCTGTTAAAGCGACCTTTGCTCCAAGGTAGCCATAAGCTTTAGCAGCAACACGTCCGAAAGCGCCTGTAGCACCTGTAACCAGGGCAACTTTGCCTTCTACTGAATACATGTTTTCAACGAAACTCTTGTCTAATTTTACCATCTCTGTTCCTCCTTATTCTAATTCCTGACATAACCTGCCAGGTAATTATGGTAAACAAGTGCCTGCATGCTTTCTATGCTGA
>JAZNHY010000295.1:0-2967 GCA_045577235.1 Lachnospiraceae bacterium | reverse complement strand
GATGAATATACCGTTAATCTTGCATCCAAGAAAGTAGACAGTTTTATTGAGATCTCCTATCAGGTGGAAGAGTCCGAAAGTATGAGGCAGCGGATCGAAGCTAAGATGGAAGAAGAAGGAGTCTCTCGTGCAGCAGCTTCTTCCTCCCTGCATCAAACAGTAGAGATCGGTTTTGTGGATTCTCTGGAGATTCGAACTGTTTATACAGACCGGGATGCCGTTTATCAGGGAAATGAAGCGGTAGAAAAAGCTTTGGCAGATAATGGGATCGGGATCCGCATAAGTAAAATGGCAAACTATAATGAAAACTTTTATGCCCCGGCAGAATATGTAGCAGATGAAAACATTTATGAAGGAAGAGAAGAGACTTTCCGCGCGGCTGAGCCGGGAGAGAGAAACGTGAATGCTATCATTACCATGATCAATGGTAATGAGGTGGGGCGTCAGATCCTTTCCCAGACTGTGCTCAGAGATCCGGTGCCGGAAATTATTCATACAGGAACCCTGCCTCCGCCGACCTTTGTTGTGCCGCTGGATAACTGTTTCTTATCTTCCGGATTCGGATACCGCTGGGGCGCGCTCCATGCAGGTAATGACTATGCCTGCTCTTATGCGGAGCCGATTTACGCAAGCTGCCCGGGTGTAGTAGAAGAAGTGATCCATTCCTGGGATGGGTATGGGAATAATGTCGTGATCCGTCACGATGAGCATCTCCAGACGCGTTATGCTCATATGAGTGAGACTGCCTGCGAAGTCGGGCAGCAGGTCTCCCGTTATGAAGTGATCGGCTATGCAGGCTCCACCGGAGATTCCACCGGTGTACACTGTCATTTTGAGATCATTGTAGATGGTGTACAGGTGGATCCGTTCACGTTCTTAGACGGCGGCGGATATGATTATTATGAAGATGAATGGTAAATGGGAAATGCCCAAAAAACTTTACAATAAAGCCTTTTACAGGTATAATTATTGTTCGGGTTAGACAATGACCCGAACATTTTTGCGTAAGCAATTACGATTTGGTGGATTGAATGGAACAATACGTGATTACCGGAGGCAAGCCGCTTCGAGGTGTCGTTGAAATATATGGAGCTAAAAATGCAGCCTTAGCCCTTATTCCGGCTGCCATTTTAACGGAAGAACCGGTAATTATCAGCAATTTACCGGATGTCAGCGACATTAATGTCATGCTGGAAGCCGTTGCACAGCTTGGCGCGCAGGTTGAAAGGCTGAACCGTCATAAAGTCCGTATTACCGGCGCGGGCGTACATTCCCATCAGATCAATGACGACTATATCAGCAAGATCCGTGCTTCTTATTATTTACTGGGAGCACTTCTTGGCCGTTTCCATGAGGCAGAAGTTGCTATGCCGGGAGGATGCGTGATTGGAGCACGTCCGATCGACCAGCACATCAAAGGATTTGAGGCCTTAGGAGCAAAGGTCAAGATCAGCGAAGGAAACATATATGCCAAGGCAGAGCAGCTGAAGGGCAATCATATATATTTCGATGTAGTTTCTGTCGGAGCAACAATCAATATTATGCTGGCTGCCGTTATGGCGGAAGGCAATACCATTATCGAGAATCCGGCAAAAGAACCTCATGTGGTCGATCTGGCAAATATGCTCAACTCCATGGGAGCACGTATTCGTGGTGCAGGTACGGATGTGATCCGTATTAAAGGTGTGCCAAAGCTCCATAAGACGGAGTATATGGTCATTCCGGACCAGATCGAAGCAGGAACTTTTATGTTTGCTGCAGCGATCACCAAAGGTGAGATCACAGTTGCCAATGTGATTCCAAAACATCTGGAATCGATCACTGCGAAACTGGTTGATATCGGATGTGAAGTGGAAGAATATGATGAAGCCGTGATCGTGCGTGGATGCGAAAGACTTTCTGCAACACAGGTCAAGACGCTGCCTTATCCGGGTTTCCCGACAGATATGCAGCCGCAGATCTCCGTGGCGCTCGCATTAGCATCCGGAATCTCTACCGTCACGGAAAGCATTTTTGAGAACCGTTTTAAATATGTGACGGAATTGGCACGGATGGGTGCTAAGATCAAGGTAGAGAATAATACAGCAATTATTTCAGGCGTGAAAGGCCTTTCTGGTGCAAAACTCAATGCACCGGACCTGAGGGCTGGTGCAGCATTGGTGCTAGCAGCGCTCTCTGCAGAGGGAACTTCCACGATCAATGATATTAATTATATACAGCGCGGATATGAGGCATTTGATGAAAAGCTTCGTGCGCTGGGCGGTGACATCCGCAAAGTAGATTCCGAAAAAAAATAAAAAAGCAATTTGAAAAATAAATATTCCAATCGTCTTATTCAGAGTGATGGAGATAGAAGGATCTGTGAAATCACGACAACCCCTGCTTATAAAGCAAGGAAGGTGCCAACCTAAGCGATTTTTGAAATCGAGCAATAAGAGGATTTAGGTCCCGCTACTTAAGTCCGCTTTTCGGCGGATTTTTTAGTTTCGCTCACGGCTTTGAGCGGTTCATTGGGACGTTTCCCTGAAGAGTGACGAGGAATAACAGGAGGGAAAAATGGAAAGAAGAATTTTTACATCAGAATCAGTAACAGAAGGTCATCCGGACAAGATCTGCGACCAGATCAGTGACGGGATCCTGGATGAGATCATGAAACAGGATCCGTATGGCAGGGTTGCATGCGAGTGCTGCTGCACGACCAACTTCCTTTTGATCATGGGTGAGATCACCACGACCGCAAAAGTGGATTATGAAAAAGTGGCCCGTGATATCATCCGTGAGATCGGCTGAACGGATGAATCGATTGGCTTTGATGCGGACACTTGTGAAATAGAGATCCGTATTCATGAGCAGTCTCCGGATATTGCAATGGGCGTTGATAAGGCACTGGAAGTGAAGGTAGGCCTGGAGCCGGAAGAAGACTCCAACGGTGCCGGCGACCAGGGCATGATGTTTGGTTATGCTACA
>JAZNHY010000294.1:0-2151 GCA_045577235.1 Lachnospiraceae bacterium | reverse complement strand
CTTCCGAAGTAAATCGGCGTAATCCCTTGGTATCATTGGGGTTACGCCGTTTCTGTGTATGGCTCTACAGCTCATTTTTCACTTATACGAAAATATCATTAATAGTGCAGAATGCGCTGGATTTCCTGCTGGGAACGGTATTTCTGATTCAGTTCCAGACCGAATGCCTTTGCACAGGCCTCTATGATTTCATCGTAGTAAGTAAACTGCCACATGTTTGCGTCGAGTTTTGTGCAATTGTAGTTCTTCAGGGAATGAAGGATCTTCCCGACGGAAAACTGATCTTCCAGCTTCATCTCAAGAAGCCGAATCAGTACAAGTGCCAGAAAGCAGGTGGCGAAATGCGCATCGATGTGCTCTGACAGCCAGACATAGATGGGCCGGGCTTCCAGAAATGACTTGGTCACCTTAAAGGAATCCTCGATCCTGGCAAGACCGCGGTAAATCCGGCGGATCTCCGTATCATCCAGATCCAGCTCGCTTGTTACGATAGAATAGTAGCCATCATATTTTTCTTCTTCTTTGATCTTTTCTTCATCCAGCTTCAGTTCTTTCCCGTCCACGATCTCTCCGGTCGTTTTGTCAAAGGCGATATTCAGGACATAAGAAGAACTCCCTTTGGAAGAAATACGGTCATATTTTTTCGGATACCGGATCAGGTCTTTGGCACGTGCGACCATGGCATCCCGTTCCTTCTTCTGCTTCTTTGCGTACTTTTCCGAAAAATAGACCATCTGTTTCTGGTCAATGGTGACCGTCTTTTTCGAGGTCTTTTTACTCCCTTTTTTCGGAACATTGACCTGGATCTTCTTCGGATAAATGCGGGACTTATGGACAAACAGAATGCGCTCCCCATCTTCGTCCGGAATCTCTTCTTTCAGGTAATCCTGTTTTAATACCCATTCTTTGAATTCTGCATCTGCGCCACGGACGGACTGTCCGTATACATATCCATCCCGCTGGTTGTCATCCCCTCTGTTATCACCATTGATCCAATAGATGTTATCCGAAGTGTTCAGACCGCGGTCCGCGACAATGATCGTACGGCAACTGCTGAATTCCTGCTTTACACGATTCAGGATCGGACGCATATGGACCTTTTCGGATTCGTTTCCGGGGAACAGGTCATAGGCAAGCGGAAGACCATTGTGGTCCAGAAGCAGTCCCATTTCCACGATGGGATCCGGCCGGTGGTTTTTTTCGGGCCCGCGCTTGCGGTATTTCGCCGGGACAGGATCGCCATTCTCATCGACCGGTTTTCCGTCGTCATTCAGAAGATCGACATCCGGATGCCCAATGTCAAAGTAATAATTCGTGCAGTCAAAGAAGGTTACGGAGAGATCACGCTTACAGAGTTTTTCTGAATGATCAAAGATCCAGTGCTGCAGATCCTCCTGGTTTTCCGCAATGACATCCAATGCATGATAAACATCATCCAGGGAGCAGTTCTGAAACGGCTCAAAGAAGAAGTCCTTCTGCAGCAGGGTATACCGTTTGGAACCCGGGTTCATGATCCGGGAGAAAACGAGGAGACGGAAGATCTGATCGGTGCTGTAATCCATCTTCCGGCCTCTTGTTTTCCAGTTCCAGAACTTATCCAGCTCAAGTTCCTTATACAAAAGTTTGATCATTCCATAGCCGACATTGCGAACATCATTCGTACCGACAGCAAGTGTTTCAGACGTATCGATCCGAAGCACTTTCTTCTTTTCTGCTTTCTTCTTTTCTGTCAGTTCCTTCGCGTAGTTCGAATAAAAAGCAATCGGGTCATCATGTTTCTTTTTCAGTTCGCTGACATACCCCAGGCTTTCGACCGTCCGCTCACGCGAACCCACTTTTGGGACATGATATTTTTCACGGATGGAAAGATAAATATCGCCATTAGGCTTTTTCTGTTTGTTCAGATACATAGGTTGCTTCACCTCCTGTATCTATTATAACACATAAAGCTATATAA
The DNA here is from genome assembly GCA_045577235.1 of Lachnospiraceae bacterium. Taxonomy (GTDB): domain Bacteria; phylum Bacillota; class Clostridia; order Lachnospirales; family Lachnospiraceae; genus RGIG5612. The sequence goes on along the minus strand of JAZNHY010000294.1, from coordinate 194 downwards.
AGCCATACATAAAATACAAAATATTGACAAAAAATTTCCGCTAACCACAAGGGATAGCGGTATGTATGGGAGTTAGTTAGCTTCGGAACTCAGGGAAATCGCCCAGATCATTGCAGTTGCAGACACCTTTGATGCCATGTTCTCAACAAGGCCTTACCGCAGAAAGATGGCGATTGAAGAAATCGTTGCCGAGG
>JAZNHY010000293.1:0-3787 GCA_045577235.1 Lachnospiraceae bacterium | reverse complement strand
TTCAGCAAGAAAACAGGCAAGCTACACAAAAGCAAGGCTTTGGATTGCATCCCCGATCAAGATCTTTTCATAATGCTCATTCAGGTATGCGCCTCTGGCGAAGTTATAGAATTCCTTGCTGCCATATTCTAATGCTGAGTTGCAAACCAGGCCAAACTCTTTGATGTTATGGCCGGATTTACTCAGTAACAAATAGTATCTGTTGTTATCAGGACATTTATATAAGGAATTTTCTCCATGATAAATATCGCTGACATGATGTGCAAAACGGATCACGGTATCCAGACTGTCAAAAGAGAATAAACGCTCCATCGAAGAAGCAGTGACAGAAGAGAACAGATCCTTTTGGACCGGTTGTTCTTCTGGAGATGCCGGACCATGTGTTTCTTTATTATCAGAGAAGATCTCGTTCATGTGGGTGAAGCTGGTGAATTTGGTATCCATTTCATCAGCGTCTTCCACCTTTGTGATCATCAGAACGATGCAGTCCATGGAAACAGGAATAGCCTCGATCATCAGAGGCAGGTCGCTTGCTTCAAAACCAACCTCAGTAGAGGCCTGCTCCATCATATCCTGGAACAGTCCCTTTGTTTTTTCATTGCCATAGACAAGTTCACTCATCCGGATCTGACGGGAAGCCAGATCTGAACGGGTCAATGTGCACTTTATCTGATTGTCGTTAATACGTTCGATCTTCATATAGGAAAAATAATCGAAAATACTTGAAAAGTCAATATAATTTTAATATACTGAATTCCGCATAGGAATGAGATTTTCCGCAGATTTTTAACTCATAAAAATGCATTCCGAAAAGCAGCGGAAAAACACTCTTCTCATTTCGATTTACGGATCCGTAATTCTGCAGATCCGGTTCCCGATTTTTAAACAAACAAGGAAAGTCTTTTTTCTTATGCCGCCGCGGGAGAGGATTATTATCACGACGCATCTTCTTTTGTTACCGCGAGTATACACATCAGGAAAGGAGGCTGATATGACAGAACTGGAAAAAGAAAGATATATTTCTTACATGACGCTGAAAGACGAGCTGACTGCGTTTTCCGGACACGGAGCAGAGCTGTATCTGGACGGCAGGCGTTCGGATGCCGGGAAGATAGCGGCAGCTTGTGTATTTCAGGAAGATACAGATTACATGAGAGATTATGTAAGAGATGCTTCCGGCCGGCTGGTAAAGGTCAATTTTGACCGGGTCAGAAATATATAGGAAAGAACCTCTGACAAGTGAAACTGGTTTTTCTGACAAAGTTGTTTTTGGCAGGGATAGATGTTATAATATTTCAGTTTATTTCTGAAGTTTGGTACGGAAAGGAGCCGCCATGGCGAAAGTAGCCAGAAAACCGAAAAAGAAAAAATCCGGGCTGCTGATCACTTTGATCATTATTGTGGTTATTCTGCTGATCGCAGTTGCAGGCTTAGGATGGTATAGCGCAAATCTGAAACCTTCCTCCGATTTTAAGCAGGAAAAGCTGATCGAGGTCAAAGAAGGATCTTATTTGACAGACGTCGGCAAACTGTTTGCAGAAGAAGGGATCATCAAAAGCCCATTGGCTTTTAAGATTTATACCAGACTTAATAAGGTCAAACCGCTGCAGGCAGGCCGTTATGGGGTATCTCCGGATATGAGCCTGAAAGAGATCATCACTATGATGGAAAATGGCGAGATCTATACCGGTGATGAGATCCAATTCACGTACATTGAAGGAAAAACGATCCCGTGGCTGGCTAACGCCATTGCAGAAGCGACCAATAATACCACGGATGATGTTTACGCACTTCTGAAAGATGAAGAGTATCTGAACCGTATGATCGATAAATACTGGTTTTTGACCAGTGCGGTCAAGGATCCTGATATTTACTATTCACTGGAAGGGTATCTGTTCCCGGATACTTATACGCTTTTAAGCAAGGACGTGAGCGTAGAGGAGATCTTCTCTGTTATGCTGAACAAAATGGAAGAAGTCCTGAATGAATACAAGAGCGAGATTGACAGCAGTGCTTACAGCGTTCATGAGCTTTTGACCATTGCTTCCGTAGTGGAAGGAGAGTCCATGGCAGTACAGGATCGTGCAGGAGTAGCAGGTGTGTTCTTCCGCAGACTGGACGAGGGCATGTCCCTTGGAAGCGATATCACGACCTATTATGCGATCCAGGTGGATCCGCATTCCAGAGATCTGAATGGCGATGATCTGGATCTGGAGAATCCATACAACACCAGAGGACCAAATATGGAAGGCGTGATCCCGGTTGGTCCGGTATGTGCACCGAGCCGCTCAGCAATTGAGGGGACGCTGCATCCGGAAGATACGGGCGCATTGTTCTTTGTATCGGATAAAAACGGCAAGCTCTATTTTGCAGAAACCAATGCAGAGCATGAAGCAAACATTGAGTGGCTGCAGGAGCAAGGCCTTTGGTACACCTATTAACAGAAACTGCCAAAGTGCCGGAACCATCAAAAGAGTGGTTTTTCATGCTGCTTAAAAAACAAAAAGAGACAAAAGGGCCGCGGTTTTCTGCGGCCTTTTTGAAGGAATAAGGATCATGACAAAGCGAATCGAAAAAAACACGGAAGAATATTATATGAGGGAAGCCTTAAAAGAAGCAAAAAAGGCTTTAAAGATCAACGAAGTGCCGATCGGCTGCGTGATCGTATACAAAGGGGAGATCATCGGCAGAGGGTATAACCGCAGGATGACTGACAAAACGGCTCTTGCACATGCAGAAATCACGGCAATCAAAAAAGCCTGCAGGAAAATGGGCGACTGGCGTCTGGATGATACCGATATTTATATTACCCTGGAACCATGTCAGATGTGTGCAGGTGCGATCGTTCAATCCCGGATCCGGAATGTTTTTATCGGCGCGATGAACCCGAAAGCCGGCTGCTGCGGCAGCATTCTGGATCTTTTACATGTGAAAGAGTTCAATCACCAGTGCGAGGTGAAAACCCATATTCTGGAGGAAGAATGTGCCTCCCTTCTGAAATCATTCTTTCAGGATCTGAGAAAATAAAAAGACCGATGCCGGGGCTTTAAAGAAGCAGGCGACCCAACGTCACACAGAAGGTTCTGCTTAGTGCTGCTTCGTTCCCGACCTGACACGGTTCACAGATTTCTGTTGCATTGGACCCGCTTCGGGCCCCGGCACACGGTAACAGAAATTATAAGTTACCCATTTTGACCAGTCAAGTATTCTCATGCTTTTTATTGTTATTACTTATTAAATATGCTAATATAACTCGTAGTATGATTTGAAACTGGTGCATTATATGTAGGAGTTTGTATTAATGTCGTATGTGGCTCTTTACAGGAAATTCAGACCGCAGACTTTCAGCCAGGTAAAGGGGCAGGACCATGTGGTTTTGACCCTGACAAATCAGATTAAAAATAACCGGGCAGGACATGCCTACCTTTTCACCGGAACCAGAGGAACCGGAAAGACTAGTGTGGCAAAAATCTTTGCCAAGGCAGTTAACTGCCTCCATCCGGTGGACGGAGAGCCTTGCAATGAATGTGAACACTGCAAAGCCATCATGGCAGGCAATTTCATGGATGTGGTGGAGATTGACGCCGCATCCAATACCGGAGTAGATGACATCCGCAGGGTCATTGAAGAGATTCAATACACCCCTGCTAAGGGACGTTATAAAGTCTACATCATAGATGAGGCACACATGCTGAGCGGCAGTGCGGCCAATGCATTTTTAAAGACATTGGAAGAACCGCCGGAATATGTCATCTTTATTTTGGCAACCACGGAACCACACAAGCTT
>JAZNHY010000292.1:0-1993 GCA_045577235.1 Lachnospiraceae bacterium | reverse complement strand
CGGTATCCCCGGTGCTGCTCTGGCTATGATCCAGACTGCTAAGCCCGGCAAGAAGAAGAACGCTATCGGTATCGTTGGCGCTGCTGCAGTCTGTGCATTCATCTGCGGCGTTACTGAGCCCTTCGAGTTCGCATTCATGTTCCTGGCATTCCCCCTGTACGTTGTCTATGCTGCTCTGTACGGCATCTTCACCACCATCACTGTTGCTCTGGGCTTCCGTGCTGGTTTCTGCTTCTCCGCTGGCGCAACTGACCTGATCTTCTCCGCTTCTCTGCCCGCAGCTGCCAACACCTGGCTGATCCTGCCCCTGGGCGCTGCTGCTTTCATTGTCTTCTACTTCGTGTTCAAGTTCGCTATCACCAAGTGGGATCTGAAGACCCCCGGCCGTGAAGACGATCAGGAAGGCGAGCTGAAGATCGAGCTGGCAAACGATGACTACACCACCATGGCTCAGATCATTCTGGAAGGCCTGGGCGGTAAGGAGAATGTTACCTCCATCGACCATTGCATCACCCGTCTGAGACTGGAAGTTAAGGACCGTCTGCTGGTTGACGAGAAGAAGATTAAGTCCTCCGGTGCTTCTGGCGTCATCCGTCCCGGTAAGACCGCTGTTCAGGTTGTTATCGGTCCCAAGGTTCAGTTCGTTTACGAAGAGTTCAAGAAGATCGCTGAGTAAGCGTCTTTGCGTTTGCTGCGGCCCACGCGGTATAACACAAATCAGGCCCCATAAGGGTGCCTAATTAGAACTGAAGAATAGAAAGCCCCCTTATGTAGTCTTCTGACTCACATAAGGGGGCTGTTTTTCGTGTTGAACAGGTGGAAACCGAGCTGCATTTAGAAATGAAAAGACACACCTTCCTTCCTGCAAGCAGAAAGGAAGGTGTCATGGTAAATAGGTAAAAGAGGCGGTTTAGGGAGGTGATAGTAGTATGACAAAAGACAGGAAAGAAAGAGGAGTAACTATGGCACCTATTTACCGAAAAAATCAAAGTTATGTGTACATCTTTGCTTACTAACAATATTAAGGGATTTTCTGCCAAAAGTCAACAATAAATCATTATTAATGTCGAGTATAGATAATAAACCGATTGAATCGATGACGATATATTGAAAACTGAGACAATACAGGAGTCAGATTCCTGCTGCATTTCATACTAATTGGATTCCAATAGACAAATACTACGGTTTATTATACAATAAATAGGAGGACTTAAGTCAGTATCAAAATTTGATGCTGACCATAAATATGATAGGTAAACCAGAAAGGAGAACGTATAAATACAGAATACCAAAACTGTAAGAGACTAAGGCTGAGGATCAAAAAGAGCATGATCCGGATTAGACAGTAAAAAGAAGGAGAGCAAAATGAAAAAAATACGGATTGTTTTCTTTGATGTGGATGGTACTCTGATTGATATGCAGAAAAAGCAGATTTCCGAGAAAACTCTCGAGGCGCTCCGGCGGCTCAGGGAAAACGGTGTTCTGATCTGCATGGCGACCGGCAGACCTCCTGCCAGTCTGCCGAAGATTGATGGCGTGGAATTTGATGCCTATCTCACATGCAACGGTTCTCTGTGTTACAGCGGCCAGGACGTTATTTTTAGTGATCCGATTCCTGCGGAAGATGTTCAGAAAGTTATTCGCAACGCAGCAGAGCTAGGTAGACCTGTTTCTGTTGCTACCGGAAAACGTCTTGCAGCCAATGGTACAATAGTGGGAGCCGTCCATCATCTGTGGACGGCTCAATTTGCGAAAGTTACAAAAGAATGACAGCCCCTGTGGGCAAGCAATACCACATTTTCGAGAAAATCCGCTTCATTTTATCGACGCAAGCGTTTTTCTATGCTATAATCTCAGTACGATTGCAAAGAAGGAGGCTTTTCCAATGGAGAATAAGCCGAAAAAGACCCCATGTTGTACGGCTCTGCTAGCCCATGTGGACGCCGGAAAAACCACCCTTTCCGAGGCATTGTTGTATGTTTCCGGAGCCCGG
>JAZNHY010000291.1:0-5344 GCA_045577235.1 Lachnospiraceae bacterium | reverse complement strand
GCGGTAAAAACAAAGATCAGTGCCGTCAGGATCCCGGTTATTGTCAGTGTTTTTAACTTATGATCACTCATGCTGATCATTCTCCTTTTCTTACAGAGTTTCACCCTTTACGTTAATGCACAAAAGAGTTTACATGTATTTAATGATAGGGTATAAAATAAAACTGATAATATAAAAATAGTCAGTTTTATATTTTTTTATATAACCAGATTGCAGAGGTTGAAAAATGAAAAGACAAACGGAAACGTCTCAGTACATTCAGATCTATGAACAGATCAGAGAAGATATCATACAGGGCATCTATGCTTATGGAAGTAAGCTCCCTTCCAAACGGCTTATCGCAGAAGAGAGGGGCGTCAGTGTGATCACGGCGGAACATGCTTATGCGCTGCTTTTAGAAGAGGGATACATTGAGGCAAGGGAGCGCAGCGGATACTTTGTCACGTTCCGGGAAGAAGATGGATTTGCCGGACAGGAAATACACAGGCAGAAAAAAGTCATACCTGTCGAAAGGAATGTGCCGCAGCAGACGGAATATCCGTTTCCTTTTTCTGTCCTCTCAAAAACCATGCGCAGGGTATTAAGTGATTACGGGGAAACACTTCTAAACCGTTCACCGAATGAAGGGATCGAAGAACTGCGGACGGAGATCAGCCGTTATCTGGCAAGAAGCCGCGGGATCACAGCATCCCCGGAGCAGATCATTATAGGAGCAGGATCAGAATATCTGTATCATCTCATTATCGGCTTACTGGGGCGAGAGCATTGCTATGGTCTGGAGACGCCGTCTTATCCGATCATCGAGAATGTCTATCAGGTCTCGGGCGCAGCGTATGAACTTTTGCCTCTGGAAGAAAACGGCATCAGCAGTGAAGTGTTAAAAAACAGCCATGCCGATGTGCTGCATATCACGCCGTACCGCAGCTTTCCTACCGGTGTGACGGCATCCGCCTCCAAGCGGCACGAATATCTGCGCTGGGCGCAGAAGAAGGGCCGTTATATTGTGGAAGATGATTATGACTCTGAATTCTCCGTTTTGAAAAAACCGGAGAACACATTATTCTCGCAGTCGGAAGATGACAATATCATTTATGTGAATACGTTTTCCAAAAGTATTTCTCCGTCACTCCGGGTGGGATATATGCTCCTTCCGGAACACCTTGTGCCGGCCTTTCGGGAAAAGCTCGGTTTTTATTCCTGCACCGTTCCGACTGCAATCCAGTATGTTCTGACAGAACTGTTTAGAAATGGAGACTTTGAGCGGCACATCAATCGCGTACGAAGAGCGAAAAGGAAAGATATGCATCATTAAAACAGAGAGCGTCCGTTTGCTGTCTGCACATTGCCGATGTCATGCTCCACGACATCCCAGTGTTCTGCCAGAAGTCCGTCCTGCAGACGATAAATATCGACTACTTTATTCACCATGCCGTTTGCCCGGCAGGTGCATTTGAAAAACACAGCGACCTCATCCTCATCATTGGCAAAGATCTTTACGATTTCCATCTCCGGATCCAGGCCAAAGAAGAACTCCGTAAATTTAATAAAACCATCTTTGCCATCTTCCACGGTTGCATTGTGCTGCATGTAATCATCCCGCATGAATTCGTCCAGCTTTGAGACATCATGCGCGTTAAAGACCTCGTCATAAAATCGTTTTACCAGTGCAATGTTTTGTTCTTTCGTACTCATGAGATATTCTCCTTATTTTTTGTGCGCTGCCAATGGAGCATGTGTGATATATTATAAATGACCAGTGTTTCATATGAAAAGGAGAAGATGATGGAGATTACCAGTTTTTGCAAAACACTTTTTTGTGAAGTAGCAGTCGTCGGAGGCGGCACCGCAGGCATCGCTGCTTCTATAGAGGCGGCACGTCACGGGAAACATACCATGATGTTTGAAAAGGGCACATCGCTTGGCGGGCTTGCTACCAATGGTTACGTTCCTCAGATTGCTGGCAACATAGAGGGCATCTGCCTGGAGTTTACCAAAAGGCTGGATGCGGTCGGTCAGCTGAGGAAGATAGACCCAAGTAAGGATTATTACAGAAATCCGTCCTTCGAACCGGAATACGGCAAGATCGTATTTGAGGACATGTGTCTGGAGAATGGCGTGCGTGTGATTTACGATTCCACGCTGATCGCAGTGGAGATGAAAGATGAGCGGAACATCGATTTCCTGATCTTCTTTACCAAGGGCGGTTACATGAAGGTGAAGGCAAAGATGTATATCGATGCAACCGGAGACGGTGACCTTGCAGCTCTTTCCGGCGTTCCGTTTGAAGTGGGCGGACAGGACTTTGCCGGACTCAATATCGCGTCCACACAAGGATCCCGCTGGGCAAATGCTGATCTGATCAAATATCAAAAGGCTGAGGAAGAGTGGAGGGCTAAAAAGATCGCAGAAGGTGATAAGGATCCGCTTCCTATGGTTTACGTTCTGGAAGAAGAAGCAATCAAACGCGGTGAAATAAGCAGACATGTCTGTAATCCTGCAGCCGGATTTTTCCGGGTCATTATTCCTAATACCCCGATGGACAATGCATCCTTTGTCACGTTCAGCTTCCACAGTTATTACTGCCATAATACAGATGCAGAAGACATCACCAGACAGATCCTGGAGCAGCATCAGCTGATGAAGCAGTTCCATGCATTCTTAAAGAACCATGTGCCGGGATTTGAAAACCTGCGTCTGGTAGGAATTGGAAATGTGCCGGGTGTGCGTGATTCCAGAAGGATCTTTGGTGAGTACATGCTAAAGGCAGCCGATGTCGCATGCGGAACCAAGTTTGAAGACGGCATTGCCAGATTCCCGGAAATGTTTGATACCCATCATCCGACCAGCGATTACTGGTTCTTTATGAGACATGTACATATTCCGGAGGTGGCTGGTTCTGCTGTCGCAGAAGAAGACCACCTTGGAAAGACCTGCGATGCAAGAATGCATCCGTTTGGCGTTCCGGCCGGAATCCCGGTTCGCTCTAACCCGAGAGATTACTGCGATATTCCTTACGGCACTTTGATTCCGCAGGATGTGGATAACCTGTTATGTGCCGGACGCTGCTGTTCAGCAGAGTTCCACGCACAGGGCTCCATGCGCATCATCGGACCTGCTATGGGAACCGGTCAGGCAGCAGGGCTTGCGGTCAGTGTTGCTATTGACAGGAAGGTGAATCCAAGAGAACTCGACGGAAAAGAGATCCGCCAGATGCTGATCGCAGAAGGTGTGGAACTGGATAAGCCGTGCGACGGCTACTGGGAGGAGCTCCGCAATATGGAAGGCGATCTTGTGATCAACAAGGGCGATGCCATTTCCATTGTTCCGAAGAAGAAAGAAGATTGATTAAATTAAAAGCCGCTGCATTGCGCAGCGGCTTTTTTGTAACTGTCTTAATATCTCTGAGTTTTATTCGTCTTCTTTTTTAGTCGGTGTGTAGGAGTACTCCGGATTCATGGAAATGGAGAAGTGCAGGATCGGACGCTCCAGGCTGATGATGGACAGCGGCAGATGTTTCATTCCTGCAGGCATAAAGATGATCGAGCTCTTTGTCAGTCTGTGCAGTTCTCCGCCGATACCGACTTCGATCACGCCGCCCAGATCGTAAGGATCATCCGGATTGGAGCCGATGAATCCGATCAGCTCATCAAAATCATGGCTGTGCTCATCATGTTTATAAAGCGGACGCATATCCGGTGCGTTCACATACCAGGTCATATTCATCTGGAATGCACCAGGTACTGTGTTGCCGTCGATCCAAAGAAGACGGCGTCCCCACTGTTTGTAGATCTCCTGAAATTCCGGACTGAACTTAGGTGTCCGCAGAGTCTGTACGACGTATTTACCAAATTCCCCCTCGTCATTCATGACATAGTTTTTTTCTTCCATAAAATTTTTCCTTTCTCATTTTCATATAAATTTCTGATAACGTCAGTATATGATGGTTTTATCAGTAAGGCAAGCAGCAGGTGATGGTTTCATAAGTACTGGTTTGTCAACATTCAGCCCATGAAACGATGAACTATCCACATACGTTTCTATAGAGCTCGACGAGATAAAGGAAGTCTTTTGAGTGACCTGTGGAAATAATCTTCTCATTTAGGTCACTACAAAGGAATAAAAAAGTGACCCACTGGAACGCTTAGATAATATAGGTCACCAAAATACAGGTGGTCTTGTGACCCTATAAGAGAGAGACCTGTTTTGGGTCACGCAAAAAGAGAAAAATCGGTGACCTGCTGAAGCTTAAAGGCAAATTAGGTCACATAAAGTTTGAAAAAGAGTGACCCATGGAGCGTTATCTTCAATTTAGGTCACATTGACGTGGTTATAAAGTGACCCGGAGGAGGGTGACTTCGATTTAGGTCACGGGTTTAATGATATGAACAAACTGTCAAGCTGAGACCGCCTGAAAAGATGACGTCCCTCCTGTAACTTTTCTATGATATAATAATAAAAACAACTTAGGAGAAACTGCTATGAAAACATATGAGCTTTTAATTGCGGAACATCAGCCGAAGTGCGGTGGAAAATCGCCGGTTAAGACCACCATTCAAATGGTCACTACCGATGATCCGGTCGCGTTTGTCAAAGAACGCGAGCCAAATAATGAACTGAAAGTATCTACTGAAAAAGACGGCACGATCATCGTGGAAACTGACCACAATGGATTTGCGGTGAAATACGAGTTCACGGAAGATTAAAGCTCTTTCAAAGGAGGAGAAGGATTTATGTGGAACAGTTTTAAGATTTCAGATTATGAAGGCATGATTGCGGAGACGATCCGTATCAACGGCCACGAAGGCAAACCGATCCGTGCATATCATGCCAGACCGCTGGGACCTGGCCCATACCCGGGAATCACTTTGATCCCGCATATGCCGGGCTGGGATGAATGGCTCAGAGAGACTGCACGCAGATTTGCAGCACATGGCTTCAGCGTGATCTGTCCGAACATTTTTGAAGACTTTGGAGATGGCACACCACCAGAGGTCTCCAAACGTTCGATGGAATCCGGCGGCGCAACAGATAAAAATGTCATGGAAGATGTGGATGCATCCCTGGCATTTTTGCGCAACCAGACTACGTCCAACGGAAAGGTTGGCGTGATCGGTATGTGCTCCGGCGGACGTCATACGTTCCTGGCAGCAGCTACGCTGGATGGCATTGATGCAGCTGTCGACTGCTGGGGCGGCGGCGTTATCTCACCACCGGACAAATTATCTCCGGCACGTCCGGTTGCACCAATCGATTATGCAGAAGGCATCAAATGCCCAATTTTGGGTATCTTTGGCAATGAAGATGTGATGCCGACTCCGGAGGAAGTCAACCAGACAGAGGAAGT
>JAZNHY010000290.1:0-2455 GCA_045577235.1 Lachnospiraceae bacterium | reverse complement strand
TCTCAATGATGGAAACATCAAAGGTACCGCCGCCAAGGTCATAAACCATGATCTTCTGCTCTGCTTCGTTATCAAGTCCATAAGCAAGTGCAGCTGCTGTAGGCTCGTTGATGATACGGTCGACCTTAAGGCCTGCGATCTTACCTGCATCCTTGGTAGCCTGTCTCTGGGCATCATTGAAGTATGCCGGAACTGTGATAACAGCTTCCTCGACTTTCTCGCCAAGGTGTGCCTCTGCATCTGCTTTCAGTTTCTGAAGGACCATTGCGGAGATCTCCTGCGGAGAATAGCTTTTTCCTTCAATGTTTACTCTGTAGTCTGAGCCCATCTCTCTTTTGATGGAAGAGATCGTATTGTCAGAGTTTGTAACAGCCTGCCGTTTTGCCGGCTCACCAACTAATCTTTCGCCGTTCTTTGTAAAAGCAACAACAGACGGGGTTGTACGTACACCCTCTGCGTTTGCGATTACGACCGGCTTACCGCCTTCCATAACTGCTACACATGAGTTTGTTGTTCCTAAATCAATACCTATAATCTTTGCCATTTTATTTTCCTCCTATCGGTGGGCCTTACGGCCTGCGGTTTTTTATATATTGATACGCGTTGATACGCGTTTTTTTCAGTTAATTAGCTACCTTGACCATGCTGTACCGGACAACGGAATCTTTGTACATGTATCCTTTTTGAAGTTCCTGTACAACGATGTTTTCACCAACCGTATCGTCTTCCACATGCATCACTGCATTGTGAAAGTCCGGATTGAATTCACAGCCTTCAGCTTCGATCGGTCTGACGCCGGCATCTTCCAGAGTCTTCAGGAAAAGTTTATGGATCTTATCCATACCTTCCACAAAAGAGGAATCCTTTTCTTCTTCCGGAACGTTCTTCAGTGCCAGCTCAAAGTTATCCAGGACAGGCAGGATCTTCTCTACCATCTGCTTAGCTCCCATATCATAACGGGCGCTCTTTTCTTTTTCTGTTCTCTTACGGTAATTATCAAACTCAGCAAACAGTCTCTGGTATTTTTCTCTGGCTTCCAGAAGTTCCTTATCTACAGCCGCTTCCGGAGCAGGAATTTCTTCTTCCGGTGCCTGTTCCGTTTCAGCGGTTTCTTCTGAAACTTCCTCTGCTGCCTCTTCTGCTGCCTCTTCCTGCACTTCTTCTACTGTTTCAGCTTCTTCAGCCATTTTTTCTGCTGCCTCTTTTGCCCATTTCAGGTCTCTTTCTTTCGACACGATTCAAGCCATCCTTTCTGCTATTTCTTTTTTCCTTTTCCGAATTTCTGATCCAGGCTGCCGGTTACATTTTTCAATGCATCCAGGACCTTTTCGTAATCCATCCGTTTTGGGCCGATGATTCCGATCTTGCCGTAAACGCCATCTTCAAATTCATAAGTGGCTGTCACGACGGAACAATCTTTCATGGAATTGACCGGCGTCTCCTCACCAATATAGATCTGAATCCCGGTCGTGCTTTCTCCGATCTCCTCCAGACTGTCTGTCAGGAGATTTGTCAGCATTTCTTTTTCTTCCAATGTGGAGATCAGGCGGCTGGCGTTTTCATTTCCGCTCAGTTCCGGATACTTAAAGATATTCGTTGCACCGCTAGTGAATATCTCTATCCCGTCTGCTGCTCCGATAGCTGCCACGATTGCATTTAAGATCTCCGAAACCAGCTCTCCTAATTCACCGGACTGGTCTGCCATATTGGCTGCCATATCAAAGTTGATCTCCTGCAGAGTAAGTCCGTTCAGCGTATTGTTGAACAAGAGGTTCAATTTCAAAAGCGTCTGCTGATCGATTGCTCTGTCCAGTTGGATCATCTCGTTCTTTACGATGTTTCCTTCCAGAACGATGGTACAAAGAAGTTTTCCTTCATCTACCTGTGTCAGCTGCACAAATTTCAGCTTGTTTTTATTTGCCTGCGGCATGCTGACGAGCGATGTGTAGTTGGTATTATTTGCCAGCATTTTGGCCATATCTTTCAGGACTTCTTCGATCCGGTCGACCCTCTTGTCCATGATCTCCTGCATGGTCTTTAAGGATTCTTCTTTATCGTCCAGTTTCCGGTCTTTTTTCTCCAGTTCCTTTTCTCTTGTAGATAACATATCATCCACATAAAGCCGGTAGCCCAAGTCTGTCGGAATTCTTCCGGCAGATGTATGCGGCTGGAAAATGTATCCCAGTTCTTCCAGATCTGCCATTTCATTCCGGATCGTTGCGGAACTCAGATTCAGATCCGTGTACTTAGAGATCGTTCTGGATCCGACCGGTTCTCCGGTCTCCAGATAATTCTTTATAACTGCCTGCAGAATTTTCTTTTTTCTCTCGTCCAGTTCCATGTTCTTCACCTTTTTCAACGGATCTGTTTTTCTCTTTATTAGCACTCAAATTAATAGAGTGCTAACATCTGTTGTTATATTAGCACTATAACAAGAAAGTGTCAATCAATTTCA
>JAZNHY010000289.1:0-2882 GCA_045577235.1 Lachnospiraceae bacterium | reverse complement strand
GATGCCGCCGCAATAATCGATGATATCCTGTACATTGGTACCGATCTTCACCATGAAGTTGCCCGGGTTCTTGATATAATCGCCGGTCACGGATACCGCACGCTCGATCAGAGGCATGCCCTTCTGAATTGCGTCAGAAATTGCAACAGCTGTGCTGACGTTTGCAACGACTGCACCGACATCTGCCGGCAGGCCGCCGCTCGGCACCATGCGTTTCATGACGTTCTTGATGAGCATCTTCTCAGCGCCCTGCGGATATTTGGTTCTGACAGTTGCGACTTCGATATCGTCCATGTCAGCAACCTTCGCTTCCATCAGCTCGATAGCATCCGGTTTGTTATCTTCGATAACGATGATGCCCTTCGGTGATGCAACAGCTTTCATGATAGCCTTAAGGCCGTAGATGACATCGTCAGCATACTCAAGAAGCACGCGATGATCTGCGGTCAGATAAGGCTCGCACTCGCAGCCGTTTAACAGAACAGCATCGATCGGTTTGCCCGGCGCCAGTTTGACGGAAGTCGGGAATCCTGCACCACCCATACCGGTGATCCCTTTGTCTTTTACGATCTCGACGATCTCTTCCGGTGTCAGTTCTTCTAACGGTTTAGCAGGCTGTACACGTCCGCAGAGGGTACCCTGTTTGTCGTTCTCGATCACGATAGAAAGCACATCCGTTCCTTTGGAATGCGGACGCGGCTCGATTGCGATAACTTTACCACTAACACTGGAATGAACGTTTGCACTGATGAAGCCGGCAGACTCAGCGATCAGCTGGCCCATCTTAACGGTATCGCCGACTTGAACAACAGGAGTGGCAGGGGCACCTGCATGCATCGAGGTCGGGATCACAACGATATCAGGCTCCGGGAATTTAGCCAGAGGAATGTTCTCAGCAAGCTCTTTGTTCTCGCTTGGATGCACACCTCCGTTGTAGCCGGTCAGACGGCCGTCCCGAATTGCTTTTACATAATCATTGACAACTTTGAAATTAACTTTTGAATAGTCACGCAGCTGAACCGGCTGATCCAGGAAATCTTTCTGACGTCCCTGCGCTTCGAGTCTCTGATAGATCTTCTCCCATGCGCAGTCCTTCTTAGGATCCACTTCACATTTGCCGTTCTTAGCGCCGCCGCACTGACCATTGAGCAGACTCTTGGAACAGTCTACGATCGGGCAGATGCCGCCGGTGATATTCAGGTAGCACTGTGCGCAGGCGCCACAGGTCTTCTGTGTCAGCGCCATGCCATGATGACCGATATAGTTCAGGGAATTGCTGGCTGCGATTACCGGCAGGTCCTCCAAATCAGCAATGATCTGAATACCCAGACCGCAGGAAACGACTGCGATATAGTCAGTTCCTTCAGGGATGACACCTTCCAGCTTCTTAGCTGTGATCAGCTGGTTGCACAGGAAGTCCATGTTAATAATACCCGTAATCTTCTTGCCCTGTTCCGTAGCAAATTTGACGAATTCATCGCCATCTGTCTCGTTGACGGACTCGAATTCCTTGAAACATTTGTTACAAGCGATAACGAAAATGTTGTCTTTTCCTTCCAGCAGGGAGGCTAATTCTTCGTTATCCTTTAATACATACTTGGTATAGTCCACCCATTTTCTCCTTTCCTTCTTTATTGTCTCTCAAATATCCGTGCTGATATTTTCCAGTAATCCCCACCTTTAAGGAAAGTATCGCCAAAACATTCAGAAACTATTACGCATGATATTATAGCAAAAAAGATGCAACTTTCAAATAAATAAGGAAAGATTCGAAAGAAAATAGTAAAGATTATGGAATTGTTTTAAAAAAGATTACAGCAAATCTGTCAGATGTTTGCTGTAGAAGAAATCATGGGTGAGTTTGTCATACTCTGCCCAAAGTGGGAGAGTCTGGCATTCACTGGCGCGCGGACACGGCTCGGCGTCATCAGCCAGGCAGGCAACCGTAGCAAGAGATCCCTCCATCAGATCCAGGACCTCGCCTACGGAATAATCTTCCGGCTTGCGGCAAAGCTTATAGCCGCCGCCTTTTCCGCTGGCGCCGACCAAAAGCCCTCCGGCGACCATATCTTTCACAATGATCTCCAGATACTTTTTCGAAATACCCTGCCGTGCAGCAATATCCTTCAGAGGGATATAGCTGCCGTTGTCATTTTCCGCCATATCGATCAGAACACGGATCGCGTAGCGGCCTCTTGTTGAAATCATAACCGGGTTCCTTTCTCTGCTCTAAAAACTAATGCAACCATTTTGATTTGCCTATTATACCGCAGGGTAAATAGGTAAATCAAGAGATGATTTGCCTGAAATTGCAAGAATGCCGAAAATCATCCGTTCTATTTACCTATTGACATAGTAGGTAAATACCGATAGAATAATAACACAAGAAAGTCTGAACATCAACAGAGTCACACATGCGACACCGCTGTGCAAGCGATACGCACAACAAGGAGTCAGACAAATCGAAAGGAGAAACCACCGTGATCTATGCTGACAATGCTGCTACAACCAAAATGAGTCAGGCAGCAATCGATAAAATGATCTCCCTGAGCAACGAAGCATGGGGAAATCCATCCAGCCTCTACGGGTTTGGACAACAGGCGAAAGAAATTCTGGAAGAAGCGCGCAAGGATGTGGCCGATGTCATCGGCGCCGAACCGCGCGAGATCCTTTTTACATCCGGCGGCAGCGAGGCAGACAACCAGGCTATCCGCTCCGCCGCAGAGCTGGGCAGGAAAAAAGGCAAGATGCATATCATCTCCTCCGCATTTGAGCATCATGCCGTCCTGCACACGCTGCAAAGATTAGAAAAAGAAGGCTTTGAAGTCACTCTGCTCGATGTGCACCAGGACGGCCTCATCGTTCCGGAGGAAGTAGAGGCT
>JAZNHY010000288.1:0-2122 GCA_045577235.1 Lachnospiraceae bacterium | reverse complement strand
TGACTCGCGCACAGCCAGCACAATTACTGGGCGCTTGAAAATATCACCCGGACAGATTGCCCTGGGTACCGATGATGTGCTCAACCCAATAAAGGTGTCTATCACTCAATTCCACGGAATCGAGATCAACGACTTCGCCGTTTCAGTTGCACGTACAGCACTATGGATTGCGGAAAGTCAAATGCTGAAGGAAACGGAAAACATCATCCACATGAAACTGGACTTTCTTCCGCTGAAAACACAGGCGAATATTGTGGAGGGAAATGCGCTGCGGCTGGATTGGGAAAGTGTGGTTGATAAGAGCAGACTGAATTTCATTATGGGGAATCCGCCGTTCACTGGTGCTCGCAAAATGGAGCAGGGTAGCGAACAGAAAAAGGACGTACAGGATACTTTTGGCAACATCAAAGATGTTCAGGATCTCGATTATGTCACTTGCTGGTACAAAGTTGCTGCGCAGTTTATTCAGAATACATCTATTGAGGTGTGCTTTGTTTCCACGAACTCTATCTGTCAGGGCTCACAAGTGCCTATCCTCTGGAACGTCTTGTTTAACGATTTGCATGTGTCTATCAACTTTGCATACCAGACCTTCCGCTGGAACAGCGAGTCTACAGATGAGGCTGCAGTTCACTGTGTTATTGTAGGTTTTGCCACATTCAATCGTAGTGAAAAGAAGCTGTTTCCCGCTGACGCACAGCCTACAACAGTCAGCAATATCAGCCCATATCTGATAGAAGGTGATGATTCCTTTGTAGTTGCTGCGAAGGACTCGCTATGCGGTATGCCCAAGATGAACTTTGGCAATCAGCCTCGCGATGGTAGGCATTTTATTGTAACGCCGGAGCAGAAGCAGGAGTATCTCACAAAGGAGCCACAGATTGAAAAATGGATACATCCATACATCGGTGCAGATGAGTTCATCTCTGGCAAAGAGCGTTATTGCTTCTGGTTGGTACATGCCAGTCCTCTTGATATCAGTAAAAGCAAGATACTGAGGGAAACAGTTGAAGCGGTTCGGCAATTTAGGCTCAATTCCAAAGCAAAAACCACAAATGGGTATGCTAAGGTGCCGAACTGCTTTGCACAAATGACACAGCCTGAAGGCATGAATTACCTGATCATCCCCAGTGTATCTTCTGAGAATCGGAAATATATACCCATTGGCTTTATGACCCCTGATGCAATATCTTCTAATGCTGTGCAAATCGTGCCAAATGCGACTCTTTACCATTTCGGCATACTGACCTCAGGTATCCATATGGCGTGGATGCGCACAGTGTGTGGACGAATGAAGAGTGATTATCGCTACAGCAAGGAAATCGTATACAACACCTTCCCCTGGCCGACGCCTACAGAGGAGCAAGAGAAACGCATAGAGAAAACTGCTCAGGGTATTCTTGATGCCCGTGCGCTATATCCCTATTCCAATTTCGCTGTTCTCTATAATGAGACGTTCATGCCTCCGGAACTCCGCAAGGCCCACCAGCAAAACGACATGGCCGTCCTCGCTGCCTACGGGATTAAGAAGGGTGATCCCGCCTACGCCTCGGAATCGGCCTGCGTGGCGTTCCTGATGAAGAGGTATCAAGAGTTGACGGAAAAGATCAGATAAGCGCTGTAAGAAGTGCTGTGGGAGGTTGTAACCTGTATGAAAAAGAAACTGCGAACGTCTCTTCTCGCCATGAATGTCCTGCTTGTCGTCCTGCTGTCCGCCGTTCTGGCCCTCTCGGGCTTTGCGATCTATCGATCAGACATGATCTCCCGTTATCAGAATTACGCGGGTGATGTCGTCAGTTTTCTGGCGCGGGAGATCGACGGGGACGATCTCCAGACCTGCATTGAGACAAAAACCAAATCGGAGCACTACAACTACATCCAGAAGCTGGCTAACTCTCTCAAGGAAACACATGACCTGGAGTATATCTATATCATTCAGCCCATCAAGCCGGATCCTCCAGACAATATGATGGATGTTCTGGCTGCCGTGACGGAGTATGAGCTGGCCTATGAAGCGGATACCCTGACCGACCTCGGCAATCTGACCGGCGAGTTCTATCCCTCGGAGATTGCCGCACAGTATATCGCCCGGATGGATCACGACCCTTCCATCACCTTTTTC
>JAZNHY010000287.1:0-6223 GCA_045577235.1 Lachnospiraceae bacterium | reverse complement strand
ATCCGACTTCAAGAATAGCGCCTATTTCTCCCATCTGCGTAGTCATCAGTGCTTCCATTCCACCTTCATAATCCAGCATCATAACAAGCGAGAAGAAAGAAGCCTTATCTGTCATCCCCAGCTCGTTGACATACTGTCTCGCCTTTTTCGCTTTTTCGGAATCCTTCAGATCACTCTCTTCAAATTTCTGACCAGTCAGCACATTCACATCCGGTGTTTCTTCCTGGGCCTTGATTACTTCGCTTTCAGAGCCATGATCGATCAGATAATCCGTCAGCAGGGTGGTATAACCGATTGTCGCATTGATTCCTTGTATATCGGATCCTTCTTTTCGTTTCACCAGACCGACGATCTTCAGCTCAACACCATTGTCAGCTGCAGCTTTCAGTTTTGCTTTATCATCACCTATATAAGAAAATGTTCCATTTTCCCGTTTTTCATAATAATCAGAAGCGGCTAACAGATAGAAAGTCCTCTCCATCAGCTGGTCATAGCTAAAACGAACTTCCTGTGCTTCTTCCTGATTCTTGATCTTATCGATCGCATTTTTATATTGTTTTTCTGTCAGATATCCCAGCTGATACAATGTACCGGAAAACAAGGTATTGCTCCGGTTCAACACCAGAACGACCTCATCATAAGCATCCGGCCAGCTGCCGTAGACCACATCATAATTATCCTTGATCATCGGGCTGACGACATCTTTGTTAGTCCCCGCCGGCATCTCGGCAAAGTTCTCTGCATGATTCGTACCGGAGCCGCCTGTCAATGTAGACATATTGCTCAGCATCAGGGAACGGACTTCCTCCAAATTTCCGAAAATACTGTTTTCAGAGGAAAACTCACTTCTGGTATCCGCATCCGTGTCGACCAGTTTTCCGTCCTTATCATAGGTGTAAACTTTAAAGTCCACATTGTAGGAGTATACGACTCCGTGTTCTCCGATATACTGGTGGATCTCACTTTCCGGATCATCCAGGTATTTCTTAAAGTCAGTCAGATTGTTTTCCTTGATACTGGCATTAACAGATGTGTTCAGCTCCAGATCCTGATAGTTTGCATATACCATATCTTTGTCGCGTTCCGGTTTTTCTGCTGTTGTATCTTCCCGGATGTTTTGCGGATTAGGTCCCATCAATGCAGACATATCAAAGCTGGTTTCTGTGATGGAGATTGGATAACTGGTCAGCGTATCCTTTTGGATCTGATCAATATAATTGTTCACGCCCGTGGAGAGAGAAAGGATCAATGCAATACCAATGATACCGATCGCTCCAGCAAAAGCAGTCAGAATAGTCCTTCCTTTTTTGGTTCTTAAGTTATGGAAACTTAATACAAGAGAAGTCAGGAAAGACATTCCGGACAGACGTTTCCGTTTCGTTCCTGTTTCTGAATTACCCTCATTTTTTACTGCAAGATCCGCCTGCACCTGTTCATCTGTATAAGGCATACTATCATCCGTGATCTTGCCGTCCTTGAGCTTCACGATCCTGGATGCATATTCATCTGCCAGGTCCGGATTATGTGTCACCATCACGACCAGCCTGTCATCAGCAACTTTTTTCAGAAGATCCATCACCTGAATACTGGTTTCAGTATCCAACGCGCCTGTCGGCTCATCGGCAAGCAAAATGTCCGGATCATTAACAAGTGCCCTGGCCAGTGCAACACGCTGCATCTGCCCTCCGGAAAGCTGATTTGGTTTTTTATGGATCTGATCTGCCAGTCCCACATCTTCCAATGCTTTCAGCGCCCGCTCTTTCCGTTCTTTCGGCGAGGTGCCACCGATCGTAAGTGCCAGCTCAACATTAGATAAGATGTTCTGGTGAGGGATAAGATTATAGCTTTGAAAAACAAATCCTACGGAATGGTTCCGATAAGTATCCCAGTTCCGATCTTTATACTCTTTGGTCGAAGTTCCGTTGATGATCAGGTCTCCCTCATCATAACGGTCCAGGCCTCCGATAATATTCAGCAGAGTCGTTTTACCAGAACCGGAAGGTCCCAAGATAGCGACAAATTCATTGTCGCGAAGATTCAGGCTGACGTCATCCAGTGCTTTCTGCAGGAGGTCCCCTGTTTTATATTCTTTTCTGATATTCCGAATCTGAAGCATTTATTTCATAGTACCTTTAAATGTTTCCAGATTATTCTGCATCAATTCCAGGTAAGTGATCTGGTTTTCAAAGTCCTCTTTGGACACATTGTGGCAGGAATGAATCATCGCCGTGGAAACGCCTGTGGATTCCGCGATCACATCCGCTATTTGATGATTCGACATCTCAATATAGTAAACTGTATCGATGGATAATGCTTTTGCCTCATCGATCAGTTTTGTAATATCCGCAACAGATGGCTCGCTCCCTTCATAGCAGCCGGGAAAAGCAGCGTAATAGGATAAGCCGAATTCTTTTACAAGATACAGGAATGGGAAGCGATCCCCAAAAAAGATGGTCCTGTTGGATACCGAATCAAAGAACTCCATAAACTCCTTATCCAGGGTTTTGACTGCCTCAATATATGTGTTTGCGTTCTCTGCAAACATATCTGCTATCGGGACGTAAGAATCGATGCCCATTTCCGTCTGTCTGGCATTGACGATTCCGCAGATCTCATCACGGATCGATTCTAACATTTTGACCGCGTTTGCTGGCGACGTCCAGATATGTTCATCATACTCTGTCTCTTCCTCTTCTCCTTCTTCTTCCAGAAGATCAACGGTCTCCATCAGACGAAGTGTTTTTACCGGCTGATCCATTGAGGAAAGAATTTCTTCCACCCAGGCATCACTTTCCCCTCCTACGTAAAGAAAGAGATCGCAGTCCTGGATCTTGATGATATCCTGAGGGGTCGGTTCATAAGAATGTGTTTCCATCCCCGGTGAAAGCAGCATAGTGATGTCCGCATCTATAAACGAACTTCCCTCTCCGCAGACTGCTCTGGCAAAATCATACAGCGGAAAATTCGTTGTCACGATGTGGATCGTACTATCCTTCTGTGTTTCTTCTGTGACCGGCTCCACTCCTCTTTTTTGGCATCCGCCCAACACCCACATCAGGCATACCAAAAGAAAGAGGACCACAATCGGAATGACTTTTTTCTTTTTCATCCGTTTCCCCTTTTGCGTATTATTATATCTTAAAAGAGGAAGAAAAAAAATATCTTTCTTGGTGACAATCCGTTATCACTGTGCTATTCTTGGGGGTAGTATTTTTATTTAAAAAAACAAGGAGAGAGCAATGAAAGTTATATTACAGGATGGCACCGTACAAGAATGTTCTTTTGATGATGAAGTTGGCCGCGAAGCGTTTCGTCATACGACATCTCATATTATGGCACAGGCTGTGAAAAGATTATACCCGACAACAAAGTGTGCCATCGGTCCGGCAATTAAAGATGGATTTTACTATGATTTCGAATTCGATTTCGATTTTACAGATGAAAACCTTGCTGCGATCGAAGCAGAGATGAAAAAGATTGTTAAAGAGAACCTGAAACTGACGCACTTCACCATGGACCGTGAAGAGGCTCTTAAGATAATGCGTGAGAAAGGCGAGGATTATAAAGTCGAGCTGATCAACGACCTCCCGGAAGACGAAGTCCTTTCCTTCTATCAACAGGGCGAATATCTGGAGCTTTGTGCAGGACCGCACGTCACATATACCAGTGCGATCAAAGCTTTCAAGCTAACTTCTGTTGCCGGCGCTTACTGGCGCGGAAATGAAAAGAATAAAATGCTTACCCGTATCTATGGTACTTCTTTCCCGAACAAGGAAGCTCTGGAAGAAGAACTGAACCGGATCGAAGAAGCAAAAAAACGTGATCACAGAAAACTTGGCAAGGAACTTGGCATCTTCACATTGATGGAAGAAGGCCCGGGATTCCCGTTCTTCCTTCCGAAAGGAATGGTCTTAAAGAACACTCTGCTCGATTATTGGAGAAAGATCCATTATCGTGATGGCTATGTAGAGATCTCCACACCGATCATGCTGGACCGCAAGCTTTGGGAGACCTCCGGTCACTGGGATCACTACCGCGAAAACATGTATACAACCGTTATCGACGAAGAAGACTTCGCCATCAAACCGATGAACTGCCCCGGCAGCATGCTGGTCTACAAAATGGAACCTCGCTCCTATAGAGACCTGCCACTGCGTCTGGCTGAATGCGGTCTGGTACACCGTCATGAAAAATCCGGCCAGCTTCATGGTCTGATGCGTGTACGCTGCTTTACGCAGGATGATGGTCATATTTATCTGACTCCGGAGCAGATCCCTTATGAAATCAAGAATATCGTTAGATTGATCGACGAAGTATATGCTAAATTTGGTTTTAAATATCATGTTGAACTTTCCACTCGTCCGGAAGACTCTATGGGTACGGATGAAGAATGGGAGCTTGCAACAAACGGATTAAGAGACGCTCTGGAAGATATGGGGCTTCCTTATGTCGTAAACGAAGGCGATGGCGCATTCTATGGTCCAAAAATCGACTTCCATCTGGAGGATTCTCTGGGCCGTACCTGGCAGTGTGGAACGATCCAGCTGGATTTCCAGCTTCCACAGCGTTTCGAAGCAGAATATATTGGCAAAGATGGACTGGCACACCGTCCGATCATGATCCACCGTGTCTGCTTCGGTTCCGTAGAACGGTTTATTGGTATTATGATCGAACACTTTGCAGGCAAATTCCCGTTCTGGCTGAGCCCGGTTCAGATCAAGATCCTTCCAATCTCGGAAAAATACACCGGTTATGCAGAAGTCGTAGAAGCAAAGCTGAAGAAACTGGGCTACCGTACAGAAGTGGATGAGCGTTCCGAAAAGATCGGTTACAAGATCCGTAACGCAAGAAATGAAAGAGTTCCTTACATTCTTGTTGTCGGTGAAAAAGAAGAGGAAGCTGAAACTGTTTCTGTACGTCGTCGTGATGATGGAGAAAATCAAGATCTCGGAACTATTTCTTTTGATGAACTGGTTGCTTATTTAGAGAAAGAAGAAAAAGCTTACTAAGGAGCTTATCAGATGACACTGAAGGAAAGTTTTTTAGAATTCCTGCACCACGGCAAAATCTACAGTAAAAAACAAATAATAAGCGCGGCAATTTTCCCCGCTGCGCTTATTTATTTTGAAGTGCTGTTTCGTATCATATCTGTAAAAGAATGGCCGGGGTTCTGGTGGTGGCTGGCTATGATCTGTGCCTCGATCGCCGGCGGCCTTCTTCTTGCTATGCTCTGTACGATCACAAAGAATGAAAAAATCAATAATATTATTGGTTTGATCGTTCTGCAGGCATCCAGTGTTATATTTATGATCTTTCATTTCGTCGGATTTGAGTTCAATATTTATATTGGACCGCAGGGAATATTCGGCGGAGCCGGCGGCGTGGCCGGTGAGGCAAGCAATTATATCTTTCAGATCATAATTGGTAACTGGACCACGATCCTTATTTTTGAGATTCCGATCCTGCTCTATATTCTTTTCCTGATCCTGAAAAAAATCAGTTTTCAGCGTTTTCGGGGCACTGGTTATATTCAGATCCTGATGATCGCAACTCTGGTAGAGGTAATTGCTGCTCTTCCGATCTGTAATCTGAATCCTTCATGGAAAATTGCAACGCGGGAATTTACGTATGATACATCTGTAAAGTTTTTTGGTGTGCAGACTTCTACAAAACTGGATACCTTATACGCGATTTTCAAAAACCCATTCAAGATGCATTTTATCATCGAGAATGATCCTCCGGAGATCACCAACAAGGATTCTTATCATATGACAGACATTGACTTTGATTATATTGCAGATCATACGACAGAATTCTCTGTCCTGGAGATCAACAAATACGTCAAGAGCGAGATGCCTGCTAAAAAGAACGAATACACAGGAATGTTCAAAGGGAAAAACCTGATCCAGATCACTGCAGAATCTTTTACACCGTATGTCGTCGACGAAGAGTTAACACCGGTCCTGTATAGGCTTATTAATAACGGGATCCGTTTTGACAACTATTATCAGCCTCTTTGGAACGGTTCCACAACCACAGGTGAATTCCTGATCATGACCGGGCTCCTTCCTGCAAACGGCTACTATTCCATGTTAGAAACGGTCGGGGATAACATGCATCTGACGATCGGCAATCAGCTGATGAGAGAAGGCTACACCAGTATCGCATATCATAACGGGACCTATGACTACTTCGACCGCAATCTAACGCACTGTAATCTGGG